>JBEHWP010000920.1:0-2665 GCA_040217665.1 Vulcanimicrobiota bacterium | reverse complement strand
ATCGTTTCAGTCTCATAGAGTTTATCCAGACCATAGGCAAGAGAAGAGGCTGTAGGTTCATTTATAATTCTCACTACATCCAGACCTGCAATGGTTCCAGCATCCTTTGTTGCCTGTCTTTCGCTATCATTAAAATAAGCGGGAACTGTAATGACGGCTTTTTCAACAGGTTCACCCAGATAAGCTTCAGCATCCATTTTCATTTTATGTAATATCATGGCAGATATTTCCTGTGGCGTATATTCCTTATCATCTATCTTGACCGTATAATTAGTCCCCATATGACGTTTTATAGAAGCTATAGTACGTTCCGGGTTACTTATAGCCTGACGTTTTGCTATATCACCTACTAATCTTTCTCCTGTTTTTGAGAAACCTACAATAGAAGGAACCAGTTCATTACCTTCGGAACTTGGAATAACTACTGGCTCTCCACCTTCCATAACAGCAATCAGAGAATTAGTTGTACCTAGGTCAATTCCTACTATTCTACTCATTTATTTCTGGCTTTTTAGCCTCTCTCCCTTCTGAAACGCTTCCCTCTCCCGGATAAATATTTTCAGGAGAGGTTTTATAATTTATTAAAAAATCAGCTTAATTATATCATAATTTTTCTAAATAGACAATTATAATTTATTTTAACTAAAAAATCAATCCTTTAAAGATTATTTTTTAATTTTTATTTTGAACTTCCTTTAGAAATTTTGACAAGGGACGGACGCAGTAATTTATTTCCAAGCCAGTAACCCTGTCTTAAAACCGAAATGATTGTATCTTCGGGATACTCATCATTTTCAACTTTTTCGAAAGCTTCGTGAACTTTGGGATCAAACTCTGTCCCTGAAGGTGATTCGATTGGTTTAAGACCTTCTCTTTGAAGAACTGAAATCATACGACGGCTGATGAGTTGAACTCCTTCAATAAGGCTGTCTTTACTGGCAGAATCCTGTGTAGATGCTTCAACTGCTCTTTCGAGATCATCAAGTACGACTATTAACTTACCGAGGAATTTTTCATTCGATTTATTTTTAAATTCATCAACAGCCCTGTCCTTTCGTTCTTTTAGCCTTTTAATATCCATTTCAAGTCTCTGGGAACGGGCAAAATATTCGGAAGCAAGTTTTTCTCTCCTTGCAAGTTCATTCTTTATATTATTATCTTCCTGACCTTTAGAAACTGTTTCACCGGAAAATTCGAGTTTATTCTGTTCTCGAAATTGTTCTATTGCATCAATATCTTTCGAGCGTTCTTTAAGAATTTTTTCATAAAAATCCAGTAATTTATTAAATAAATCCATATGAGAATATATTAAATTTCCATTTGAATTTCTCCTGAGCAGATCTGTTTTTAAATTATTAAAATCATCAGAATTGACTTTAAAATCTTCAAGATGTTTTACTCTTTCCAGGATTTCACCAGGGAAAATTTTAAGAGGTCCATCCTGCTGGCCTGGTTTATCCGTGGAAGATCTATATACGGCATTATCGATAGTTTCTTCCAGTTTTTTATCTCTTACCCACCTTGCTTTTCCCCTTTTAAGTTCTTGTTCATAAAAATCCAGTAATTTCAGAGATAGTTCTTTAGGTGAAATAGCGAATTCTCCTGTAGGTTTTTTTCTCAATATTTTCTTCTTAAATTCCATCAACCTTCCCGGTTCTATATCAAAAGTATCCAGTCGTTTAATTCTCTCATCTATTTCAGGAGGTAATGTATCGCCCAGTGTTTCTTCAGTACCGAGAGCAGCAACTTTAGAAAACTTCAGTGTTTTCTTTTCTGAATCTAATTTATCCAGGTGGGCTTTAAATTTATCCAGTTCATTAACTGAAAATTCAGCAATAAGGGCATATAATTCAGGTAAAGCTTTTACAAGGCGACCGGAAGCATCTCTTTGAAAAAGCAGTTTCTTTAATTTATCAAGTTCCGGCCCTGTACAGCCGAAATCTTCAAGTTTTTTCAGCCAGTCTTTTATATCCTGCGGGACTGACCGTCCGGCAGTTTTTGCTCCGGTAGAAAACATAGTAGAAACATCTTTTTTTTCTACCATTCTCATATTATCAACAGCTATTTTCTTTTTTTCAAGTTCTCTGATTAAAAATGGAATGAACTGCTGATAAAAATCCACTGCTTCGGAAGAAGTTAAAAAATTCTTTTCCGAACGGGAAAGATGTTCCTGATAACGGGATAATTCTTCCTGTTCAAGTTCAAGATTTTCTAATTTTTTTAATCTTATTAACTCTTCATTTAATGAAACTTTTTTTAACGTTTTACTGTCATCAAAATATTGTTCCACAAAAATTTCAACTCTACCTTTCTTAAATGTAGGGGGTAGATGCCACCTATATTGGCTGGCATCTTGACCACGTACTTTAATTTTTTTATTAACAATTTAGCCTGTTAAGCATTTTGCTAAAACTTTTAGCTATAAATGATATGAGGGGAACCATTTTTCCGTAATGCATTCTGGTAGGTCCGATAATACCCAGAGTTCCCACTACTTCACCTTCTACTCTATAATAAGACGTAATAATACTGCAGTCATAAAATTCCTTTAATTTATGTTCCTGTCCGATAGTAACGTTGACTTCGTTAGCAGGTTCTTTTTTATTAATAAGTTCTGCAAATTCATGATTATCCAGCATATCGAGTAATGTTTTTATTTTATCTA
>JBEHWP010000919.1:0-2671 GCA_040217665.1 Vulcanimicrobiota bacterium | reverse complement strand
TCACCTGCAGGGCCTTCCATGGAATAATTTGTGAGGCCTATCATATCCCAGGCAACTGTGGCTGTACCGGTAAGAGGATAGTATTTTTCTCTCGCCATTCTGCTTCCCGGCACAAATCTGAAGGTTCCGTCGTCATAAATTTCCCATGTGGAGTTTTTAAATAGTTTTCTTGCAAATTCATAAGGTTCTCCTTCCGTAAAATCCTTATAAATGGATTCGTTTTCTCCGTAAGTCAGTCTTACTCCTGCAATAAACTTCGGCTCTCCTGAGGCTTTATAAATGACTTTTAATTTCCTCTCTTGAATTTCCTGAAACGGTGTCTGTATTTCAGGCACTTCAGACGGTTCAGGCGTGCTTTCTGCCTGAACAGGTGTCATTTCTGTAGCAATTTCATACACAGTAGCCTGTGGTGTCGGCTCAGCAGGTTTTTTGCTCCATAAATAATAACCTGCTCCTGCAATGCCAGTTATAATGAGTATACCTGTGAAGGCTACTGCGAGAAAAATAATAATAACTGCTGCTAATATGAACTTTACGATTGAAGGCAATTTTCTCACTACCTTTCATAATTATTAATTATTATAGTTTAGTTTCATAACTATCTATACATAATAACATAATAATGTCGTAATGCGTAAAGCGTGATACGTGATGCGTATGGATATAAACCTGTCACGCGTTACCCGTTACGCGTCACGAATAAAAATATAGCCAAAGATTAACAAAATTTTAACAAAAAATTATCCTTCACGAATTACCATAATAATATTATATGATATAATTATTGAGTAAGCAATTTATATTTATGTCCCGCGTGACGGGAGGAAATATCCGGTATTTATAAATCAGGGATGTAAGAATATTTAAGGGGGTATTTATTAAGTGAAGGTAAATAATCTTTCATCGGAACAGATGAGTCTTCTCGGAAAACTGGTAAAAAGGAAGACACAGGGACCTGAAGATTTCAGAGTAAGGGATTCTGTAAGTCTTTCTTCTATGAGAAATGATCAGGAAGAAAAGGTCTTTATAAGATATGAAGGGAAAAAGTTGGATTTCGAGCAGGCAGGAAAATCCTTGCAAAAACTGGGAGTAAATATTGAAGGAAGTCTTAAATCTCTCGGAGGTTTCTCTGCGACTCTTGATACGGAAACAATAGCAAAACTTGAGAAGAATGGTTTTACTGTTTTTGCCAATCCTCACGTACAGGTAGTTCCTGATACTCCTCCTGAAGCAATGGAAGGCAATCCTTATGGACCGTCATTTGCTCTGTCAGGGAACAGCGGAAATGTTATAAAAATGGATACGGCTGCTCCCACAACAGGTGCATCGGAGGCAAATAATATGGGCTATACGGGAAAAGGAATTGGAATTGCCATTATTGATACAGGTGTGGCACCCCATCCTGATCTCATTGGTTCCGGTAAACTCGTAGCTTTCAAGGATTTTGTAAATAATAAAGAAGGTGTTTCAAATGCCTATGATGATAACGGCCATGGCACTCATGTAGCAGGAGATGCAGCCGGGTCAGGGTATGTTTCAAATGGTCTATTTAAGGGTACTGCTCCCGATGCAAATATTATAGGTCTCAAGGTTATTGATTCTACGGGCGGAGGAAATGTGGCACAGGTAGCAGACCGTATTGTAAATGCTATAGAATGGGTAATAAAACATAAAGATGAATTTAATATAAGAGTTATAAATATGTCTCTCGGATTACCTCATATAATGCCGAATCTTGAACCGGTAAACGAAGCTTCCAATAAGGCCATAGATGCCGGTATAACAGTAGTAGTGGCTGCAGGCAATTCAGGGCCTGATGCAGGAACTATAAATACAGAGCCGGGAGATAACCCGAATGTGATAACTGTAGGCGCATCAGATGACCATAATACCCTGGAAAGAGATGACGATAATGTAGCAGGTTTTTCAAGCCGTGGTCCGACGCCGAAAGGCATTACAAAACCGGATATAATAGCTCCGGGAACAGAGATTATGTCTATGAATGTACCTGGCTCGGAACTTGATAAACAGGCTTCTCAGATGGCTCAGATAAGGGATGTTATATCAAAAGCCGGCCCGGAACAGCTTAAACAGATAGCAGGTATGCTGGTAAATCAGGGCTCTTTACCGCAGGATGTGGCAGGACTTCCTCCTGAACAACTCAGGAAAGTCCTCCTTGGAGCAGTACCACCTATACCTACTGCAGGAACAGCTCATGTTGGAGGTAAATCCGGCCCTGCCTATATAGGCATACCGGGGACTTCTATGGCAAGCCCCATTGTGGCAGGTGTAGCAGCAGATATGATAGAGGCAAATCCAAAACTTTCTCATTATGATATAAAAGAGATTCTCACTTCTACGACGGATAAATTTTCAGGAGTAGATGCAAATACACAGGGAGCCGGTTATATAAATGTAGCAAAGGCTATGAGTAAAGCTCTGGAGCTTAAAAAGTAATAAATCAAGGGGTACTTATGGTGCCCCTTGATTATATTGACATCTCTTTTAAAGCTTTATTACATGGTAATTTTACATAGAAGATTTACATAGAAGAGCTTACCGGAAGTTTGACAAGTAAAAATTAGGGATTGGCTTGCAGCAAGGCAAAGAGGTCTTCATTTTCATTCGTAGGCACGTGTTTTTGTAATTCTATATTAGAGATAATTTTGTT
>JBEHWP010000918.1:0-2672 GCA_040217665.1 Vulcanimicrobiota bacterium | reverse complement strand
TCCGTGTGTATCAGATAATTTTATTTATTTCGGAGGTCTGGACAAAAGATTTTACTGCCTGGATCTTGATACGGGGAAACCTTTATGGGAATTTAAAACAGGTCTTGGCATTTATTCAAGCCCTGTTATTTCAGACGATCTTATTTATTTCGGCGGACTGGATAAAAAATTTTACTGCCTCAATATAAAAGACGGGAAAAAAGTATGGGATTTCCATGCAGAAAGTATGATTTATTCCACTCCTTCCATTGCAGAAGGGCTTATTTATTTTGGCACATGGGATAAAAATCTGTTCTGTCTGGAATTAAAAAAAGGTAAGAAAGTATGGGATACCAGTATAGGACTCGGTATATATTCAAGCCCCTGTTTTTACAAAGGACTTATCTACTTTGGCAATGAAGACCATAAGCTCTACTGTGTGAGTACTGCAAAAGAACTTGAATGAAACAATGTTCTCTCACCAATGTAATGAGCAGGTGGTCACAATGAAGGATGAGAATTTATTCCTCCTGTTAAGCGTTACGCTTTACCCGTTACGGTTCTCATATAAAACGTTTATAAAAATGGCGGTATTTTATGGCAAAATTCTGTGATAACTGTGGAAAAGAAAATAGAGATGCAGCAAAATTCTGTCCTGTATGTGGAAATCATTTACAGGAAGGTACTATACCCTCAACAGGCCCTTTACCTCCCGGAACAATACTGGATAAGCGTTATACTATTTTGAAGCTTATAAAGGCAGGAGGTATGGGGGCAGTTTATAAAGCTTCCTATGATAATCTGAATAAAATATGTGCTATAAAAGAACTCCTTCCTCCTTATGGTGACGGAGAAGAGCATGATAAGGCCACAGAGTGGTTCAAGAGAGAAACAAAACTTCTTGCAAAACTTGATCACCCCCATTTACCGGGATATGTTGACTGTTTTATCTGTTACGGAAGATATTATCTGGTTATGAATTTTATAGAAGGAGAAGATCTGGAAAGAAAACTGGAAAGAGAAGGGAAACCGGGATTACAGGAAAGAAAAGTGGTGGAATGGACAAGACAAATTCTGGATGTACTTGATTATCTTCATACCAGGAAACCTCCTGTCATTTATAGAGATATAAAACCGGGTAATATTATGATAAACAAATATGAGCAGGCTACATTAATAGATTTCGGTATAGCCCGGGTAGCAAGCAAATACAGCCAGACACAGAAAACTGCCATAGGAACAAACGGCTATGCTCCCATAGAACAGTGCAAAGGCGATGCAGAACCGAGGTCCGATATTTATGCACTGGGAGCCACAATGCACCATCTCCTCACAGGTGTAGCTCCTCTTCCATTCAGATTTGAACCGGTCAGAAAAATTAACTCTTCCATATCAGTTGAAGTGGAAAGAGTTGTCATGAAAGCATTAAAAGATTTACCTGACCAGAGATATGCATCTGCAAAAGCTATGCTTGATGCTCTTCCTTACGGAAGACCGAATAAGGGAGTAACAGTTAATGTGATAAAACCTGTTACTGTAGAATTGAGAAAACCGGGAAGGAGAGTATGGGAATTTAAATCGGAAGGCTCTGTAACGTCAAGCCCATGTATATCAGACGGATGTGTTTATTTCGGAAGCAGTGATAAAAAACTTTACTGTGTTGATGCAAAATATGGCCGAAAAAACTGGGAATTTGATACAGGTTCTTATACCTTTTCATCAAGTCCCTGTGTATCAAATGGTTTTGTTTATTTCGGCAGCGGCAAAAACCTTTACTGCATAGAAGGTAAAACAGGAAAAAAGCTGTGGATTTTTGAAACAAATCTGGGATTTCAATCCAATCCATGCGTTATACACGATTCTGTTTATTTCGGAAGCAATGATAAAAAGCTCTACTGTATTTCTGCACAGACAGGAAAAAAAATATGGGAATTTGAAACAGGTAACATCATTGTTTCCAGTCCATGTGTTTCAAAAAATTTTATTTATTTCGGCAGTGATGATTACAACCTTTACTGTCTGGAAGCAAAAGACGGAAGAAAATTCTGGGAATTTAAGACGTCCGGCATGGTAAAATCCAGTCCATGTGTCTGTCTGAGTCTTGTTTATTTCGGAAGTAATGATAAAAATCTTTACTGTCTTGACGTAAAAAGAGGGAAAAAATTCTGGGAATACAAAACAGGATTCTGGGTATGGTCCAGCCCATGTGTTACAGAAGATTATGTTTATTTCGGAAGTGATGATAAAAAATTTTACTGTATTGATACAAGATATGGTAAAAAAGTCTGGGATTTTCAAACAGGAAGCAGAGTCGGTTCCAGTCCATGCGCAACAAATAGCTCTGTTTATTTCGGCAGCAGCGATAAAAAATTCTACTGCATTAATAACAGAACCGGTGTAAAAACCTGGGAATTCGAGACAGGGGGAGAAATATGGTCAAGCCCATGTATTGCAAATGGATTCATATATTTCGGAAGCAATGATAAAAAATTATACTGTCTTGATACAGGTAAATCCGGTCTTACAGCAGGAAATTCTCTCACAGGGCAGGAATATAATCTTTATAAGTAAAGTGATAATAATCCAATAAAGTCTTTTATATGTATGTAAAATTACAATAATTGAATAAATATTATGGTACTATTATGAGGAGATAAAATTTGCAATTTTTTATAATAATTAATGAGTGAATA
>JBEHWP010000917.1:0-2676 GCA_040217665.1 Vulcanimicrobiota bacterium | reverse complement strand
TATTCCAGCAGTGGTTGAAACAAAACCTGCAGCAGAAAAAGCAGAAAAAACTGAAGATGTTCCAGCAGTGGTTGAAACAAAACCTGCAGCAGAAAAAACTGAAAAAATTATTACAGAATCATTACCTGTATTAAAGCCTGAAGAAATTTATGAAAAAGCTATAGATCTGCTCATGGTTAAAAATACGGATAGCCAGAACTGGCAAAGAATTGCTTCTGCTACATTGTTTTTCTTACTTATATATACACTGTTAAATATATTTCTGATGAATATACCTTATTAAAAAGGTCTGGACAAAAATAAAACTACGGCGGTTCAGGGGGATTATGGGCCAGTAACCGCCGTAATTTTATTTCTATATATAATTATAACGTAAATTTCACTTTTGTCCCTTTAATACTGTTCTTTATATCTATTAAACCGTTCGCATAAATCTTAAATGTAGCAGATGGATTATTACTTCCATAAGGATATAGTTCACCGGAACCTATCTGTTCATCATTTATCTTACCCTGTTTTTCACGTTGAAGATTTATCACAACTCTTGTTCCTTTATATTGACTGTCTCTGGTAACATCAGACATATCAAATTTACCTGTCATATCACGATTTATATAACCATCTTTTATCTCCCAGTTAATTGTTTTACCAATAGCGTTATGATTACCTGACTCATAAAGATATATTTCCATAGACCCTGTAAAACTGTATAATAAATTATCACTATCATGTATAGCTGTCTCCGGGGAATGTCTTATTACAGAAACAGTCCCCATTTTTTTTACTCTATCAGGAAACCATAAATCTACAGTCTGTTCTACACTTGAATCATCATTTATTTTCCAGTCGAAATCAGATGTATAGAGGAGTTTATCTTTCTGTCCCGAAGAATAATATTTTGACGTTCCTTTGTAATTATTATCTGTTATGTTCCATTCATCCTGCCTTATACAGACAGTATCTGAACTATATTTTTCATCTGTTATCGAAAAAGGATTAAAAGACAGTTCTCCTTTATATTTTGTATTATCATATGTTATTCTTGCTTTCCTGTGATTCTGATAATTTATAAGACTTATATCCCATGTATTCTCATTATTTTTGGTTAATTCATAGGTTCCGCGGGAAAATTCACCTGTCATTACTTTTCCTTCTTTTTCTTCACCGGGAGTATTAACAATATGACTTATATCCATATAAAGTCCCGGAGCAGGCTTATCTGTTACATTTGTAACAAAATTCCAGGCATTCTGTATATAATCTTCAACAGGAAGAAGAGGTTTAAAGGATTTATCATAAGTATAAACAGTTGGAGTTCTGTTTACTATCTGAGTCATCTCTTCCTGATTTTCAGATGGGTTTATATTATCAGGATTACCTTTATAAAATTTTTTATCAGAAGGATTAATAAAGGAAACATTATATTTCAGACCAGGTATTAAATGGATCTTATATTTACCGTCATTACCTGATAAACATACCTTTTTCAAAGGTATATAATCAACACCCGGTGAAAAAGTATCACAGATAAGGAGACTACCTGCCACAGGGGCTGTGCCATCTGTATCGCAGATAGTCCCTGTAACCTCTGTCATTTTTGTTCCCTCAAGAACAGTTGCTATGGCCACATCTCTGTGTAATGCTTTATCCTGATCATCCGGGTCATGTTCATCCGGCATCCAGGCTGTTATTTCAACCCTGTCATCTGTTGTAGAAGGATTAAATATAGCTGTAGACGGATCACCTGAGACAGGTTTCATATTCTTTGACCATTTTATACTTGCAGGTTTTACTTTCTTACCGTTTGCATCAATTCCAACTGCCCGATAAAAAACAATTTCTCCAGTTAATACGGTTTTTACATCAGGAAAAATCTTTATATGAACAATCTTTTCCGAAGACAGATTTGTTGCCAGCGATGAAACTGACGGAAGAGCGGTATTGGATGGTTTTACGGCATTTGGATCTGTATTCGGGTCAACAGGCTGATTTGCATCACTTACAGGAATAGTGGCAGGAGAAGGAACAGGTGAAGAATTATCCGGTAAAGATGGTGTCGATGAAGTGGAACCAGTATCCAGCACAGGTAGTTGAATAAATATACCCTCTCCAGACGTAATATCTATAACATTAATATCAACTGTATCCTTCATTCCAGTGTTAATATTGTCTAAATTAAAGGCACCATTGCCTTCTACAGGCAGATCTACTGCAAGTCCGCCGGGATCTATCATAAAGATTTTTACAGATGAATCCGGTGTATAACCTTCCGGTGGCGGAACAGCAGCACCAAGGACTGCCATAGTAGAATGCTCGGAAGATTTATAAACTACATACTTATTATCTCCTCCGAGTACAGAAGGTGTACCGGAAGGGCCCGGCGTAAGTTCGCCCGGTTGTTCCGGCGTAGTAGCAGCAACAGGCGGCGCAGGAGCAGTGTTACCTACAGTAGAGACACCGCTACCTCCTCCAAGTCCTCCACATCCTGCCAGGAAAATAATAGCAGTCAATAACCATCCTGCAAAGATTAAATATTTAAACATCAAACCATCTCCCCCGCAAACACAATTGTTTTAAAGTTTTAATTTTATAACTATAATATTAGAAAGGTTTAAAAATTATAACTAATATTATTATTATAATAACTATTATAACAGGTATTATAATCCATGCAAG
>JBEHWP010000916.1:0-2681 GCA_040217665.1 Vulcanimicrobiota bacterium | reverse complement strand
CAGAGCAAAAGAACTTGCAGGTTCAGATCTCCCCTATAACTCCCATACCCTGAGAGTTACAATCACAGGTGAAGCAATCGCCACTTCAATAGTGGGTGAAAGAAATGACCTTGACCCCACAGGAGCAGGCACTTATACACTTACTGTTTCCAATGTTCCCGTAGGTCTTAATACTGCAACAATTGAAGTCCTTGACCCGTCAGGAAATCTTCTCTGCCAGAGAAAACATGGTTTCTATATGACACCCGGAGCAACAGAAGGGCCGGGACTCATCCTGTTAGGTATTGCCATACAGGGTGACGGTTCCTATGTGCCTCAAAATATAGACATACCGGAAGGAAGCAGTATCTCTTTTCAAAATCATGATTACACAAATGACCGCACTGCGAGTATGAGCGGCGGAACAGTAACGGTAGGCCCCATTGGGCATGCCACACATGTAACTCAGCCTGTTACCGCAGAGGTCTTTCCTGCAGTAAATCAACTATTTAATACACAGGGACAGTTTGATTATGACGGCCAGACCGGAAGGGTTCTTGTTTACGGACTTCCCACACTGACTTCTGTGACTCCTGATAAAGATACTGATAATGGAACTACTTATGTCAGTTTCACACTTACAGGTACCAATTTCGGAACTTCTCAGGCTTCTGTTAACGGTGCGGTGAGATTCATTCAGGTCAATGAGAATGATCCAAATAATCCATGGGGAACTGTTTATACCATAGCATCATATGGTCTCTGGAGCAATACTTCTATAAGAGGTTCCATAAATCTTCCTGCAGGAAAATATCGTATTGAAGTATCTGCAAGAGGGGAAAATACTACAGAAGCAGTTTTCTTCTATAAAGGAACAGGAAATTATCAGGTAATTGTAGGAGAGCCTGTTGAAATGGTTTTGATACCTGCCGGCACTTTTCAGATGGGAGATGTAGATGGCGGAGTTGGAAATAGTTATGAAAGACCACGACATTCTGTTACAATAACACGTGATTTTTATATGGGTAAATATGAAATAAGAAATAAAGAATATAAACTTTTCTCACCGTCCCATACAGGTTCTTTCTCATCTCCAAATTATTCGGTAGAAACAGTAAGCTGGACTGATGCTGTAAATTACTGCAACTGGTTAAGCGATCAGACAGGACGGGAGAGATGTTATGATGTTTCATATAATGTAGATATCACAAAAAATGGCTACAGGCTTCCTACCGAAGCAGAATGGGAATATGCATGTCGGGCAGGAGAAACTACTTTTCATGATTATTACTGGGGTAACGATGGTTTAACTCCACCTGATATTGATTTATACTGCTGGTATACGAGTAACACGGGAGGACATCCCAATATAGCTGGCACAAAGTTACCAAATAATTTTGGCATTTATGATATGGCCGGGAATGTGTGGGAATGGTGTAATGACCGGTACGGAGGTTATAGCAGTGAGCCTCAGACAGACCCGGTTGGCCCTGAAACAGGCTCTAACCGCTCCTTTCGCGGTGGTAGCTGGTGCAATCCTGCCGACAACTGCCGGTCATCGATACGTTATGGTTATGAACAATCTGGAACACATTTCGGAATAGGCTTCCGTATCGTCAGAACAAAATAGTCTGGATCACGATTTTCAGGATTTAAGGATTGCCGGGATTTTAAACAAAATTACAACATCCCGGTAATCTTTTATAATACTGTAATCCCTGTATTATTATTTCTTACAGTTAGTCCTGGCTCTTTCAAATATTTCTTCTATAGTCTGTCCTTCATAAAGTTGATTTGATATTTGAATATAATCAGTTGGCTCTCTGGAGAGCATAGCAAGAAATTTAAGAGCCTGAGAAGCGCCAAGTGCTTTATATAATGCTTCTATACCATTAATTTTTATATCTGCATCACTCATCCTATGAAACGTATCCACCCTTCAAATCACCTCCCTGATATATTCAACAGGATTCATACAACATAACTGCAAATTTAATTTCTGCGATTGCTTTATCAATCTATCATCACAGGATAGAAAAAAATCAGATTTACTGTAAACTGCACAGGCTAAATGAACAGCATCTTTCGATGTAATCCTTGTAGCCTGCTGAATGTATTTAGCCAATTTATATATTTCTTCTTCTGGAGATAAGGATAACTTACAAAGAATAGAAAGACCTTTAATAGCAATTTTTCTATCAATAAAAGGACATAGAATATTTTCATCTTCATGCATAAAAGACCAGATAAGTGTAACTTTATTTTCTTCAGCCATAAGGAAAATTTCCTGACAGGCCAGAGCCTCTAGTTTTATTCTTATCTGTCCATGGTCATCAAAACCTCTCTGAAAACAATTATAGTCAAGATATATAATCGGCATAAATTTTCCTTTTTATATTCTATTTATCTATAAATTATTTTACCACAAATAATGGAGGGAGAAAATAGAGAAATAAATTTGACATTTTTTCTTTTAATAAACACTTTTACATACCGGGTTTCAAAATTTTCTCATAAAAAACTGTAAAAGTGTAAAATTTACAGAGTGTAAAAATTTATACTTTTTTCTCACAAAAAATCATTCTTTCACAGACCTTATAAAAAATTTTCTGCCTTATACCACAGGGATTAGTGTGAGTAAAATAGAATATTTTGTCTTGCTGGTATAAAAATTGCCTGTATATATGGATATAAAGGGGCTG
>JBEHWP010000915.1:0-2687 GCA_040217665.1 Vulcanimicrobiota bacterium | reverse complement strand
GTCCCCCTATGGCTGATATTACAGAAGCTTCCACTGTATTTATAGCTTTCAAATTCTTCAGTTCTCCTGCTTCTCCGGTTTTTTCAATAGAAATTTCACCTATTTTCTTCTGAAGTTCTGCAAGCTGTTTCTTTAATTTTCCTATATTATCATCTGCCGAGATTAACACCTGATCTTTAGGTGTTTCATTACCATCTTTCTTCTTTACTGAAAGCTGAGGAGATAGTAAAACTTTTTTTTCGTCTCCTATTCGCATATATGTAATCCTCCCTGGAATTTTTCCATGTTATAATGCCGGATAGGTATTACTGAACTGAGCATAAGCAGTAATAAAGGTTTTTCTTCCGTCACAGGTTACGCGTAATGAGAGCATATATTTATTATTATGCTTACTCCGGTAACTACCATGTATTAAACTATGAAATCCCTTTACTGTAAAGTAGTTTTTTGTAAACAAATTGTTAACATTTACAGTTTTAACTTTCTGAGCCTTAAACTGTTTGTAACAACACTTACACTGCTGAAAGCCATGGCACATGCTGCCACCATGGGGTGAAGGTCTCCTAAAGGCCCGGGGAGGAAAGAATGAAACAGTCCTGCAGCAAGAGGAATAAGTATTATATTATAAAAAAATGCCCAGAAAAGATTTTGCTTTATAATATTCATTGTAGCTTTACTCAATAATATGGCCTGAGGAACAGAGCGTAAATCTCCTCTCATAAGTGTAATATCTGCTGTTTCCATGGCCACATCCGTTCCTGTTCCCATGGCTATTCCCACATCTGATTGAGCCAGGGCAGGAGCATCATTTATGCCGTCTCCTACCATTCCGACTGTACCTTCTTTCTGGAGTTTTTTTATTTCCTCTGCCTTCTTTCCGGGAAGTACTCCGGCAATTCTACTGTAGCCTTCCCTGAAGCAAAATTTACAGAAGCAGATATGACGCCCGGTATTTTATTGTTAAGGATTTTTTCAAGACCGGCAGAACAACCTGCACATTTCATACCTTTAATTGTCAATTCTATTTTACTGGCCGGTACGTTATATCCCAGGTCTTTAATTTTTTCTATAATATCTCTTTCACCTGTGGAAGAAGCATCAAAAGTAAAAGTTCCCTCTTCTTTTGCATAATTTATACTGACGTCCATTATGCCGGGAAGTTTTCTCAGGCTTTTTTCTATAGTATTTGCACAGCCGGCACAGTGCATACCGGTGACAGGAAGTATACTTTGTTTTTTCTTCATAATTATTACCCCGGTTACTGAGAAGGAGTTAAAGGTGAGTAATATCCTATTCTTTTCACTTTTTACTCTGATTTTAATATACTTCTTATATATAATCAAAGATCCTGCTTTTCACCTTTCACCTTTCACCCATCACCCATCACCCATCACCCATCACCCTTTACTCTTCACGCTTCACTCTTCCCCCTTTACTTTTCACTTTTCCTTCCCTTGACTGACAGTATTTTTTTAATTATAATATTTATTAAGAGACCAAATATTAAGAGAGATAAGGGATTTTAATCCTCTAAAAATTACAGATATTATTATTTATCTGCAATATACTCTTTATTAAAATTCTGCTTCTCTCGCCATAAGGTGTTGCTATGCCATCAGTAAAGATTTTAATTGTTGAAGATGAAAAAATTTCAGCTATGGCTATAAGAAGAATGCTTGCAGAACTGGGATATACAGTGACAGGTACAGCTATGTCAGGTGAAGAAGCTATCAGAAAAGCATCTGAAATACAGCCTGATCTGGTTCTTATGGATATCAAGCTGGACGGCCTCCTTGACGGAATAGAAACTGCTGAAACACTTAACAGACTTTATAACATACCTGTCGTATATATTACAGCCTATGAAGATGAACAGATTTTTCAGAGAGCAAAACTGACAGCCCCCTTCGGATATATGATAAAACCTTTTGACGAAAGATTGCTTCGCATTAATATAGAGATAGCAATCTATAAACATCAGGTGGAAGAGAAATTAAAAGAAAAAGCTCTGGAGGAGGAAAAGGAAACGTATCGCCTGAACCTTGAAGCTATTTTTAGAAGCCTTGAAGAAGGAATTATTTCTGTAGACAGAGACTTGAATATAATTCATTTAAACCCTGCTATTGAGAATACGTGCGGATTTTCCGTTGAAGATAAAGGTAAACCTTTCAGAATTTTTAGAAAGAATAGCTGTAATAAGTGTATTGAAATACTTGAGGAAACTATAATAAAAAAACAGCCGGTAAAAATAGATCGTTTTGAATGTGAACAGAATAACTCCTCTAAAAAAATCTTCTCTATCAGTTCCGTTCCTCTTATAGACGAAAAGGGACTATTTTCAGGAGCAATCCTGGTAATCAGGGATAAAACACACATAGATGTTCTTGAAAAGGAACTGGAAGAAAGAAGAAGTTTTTATAATATAATCGGAAAAAGTAAAGAGATTCAGAAAATCTATGATCTCATTGAAATACTCTCTGATGTTCAGAGTACTGTTCTCATAACAGGAGAGAGTGGTACAGGGAAAGAACTTGTAGCAGAAGCCCTTCATTATAAAGGTATACGCAGCAATAAACCCCTGGTAAAACTGAACTGTACAGCCCTTTCAGAAAGTTTGCTTGAAAGCGAACTCTTCGGCCATGTAAAGGGAGCCTTTACGGGAGCGCTGAAAGATAAAATAGGACGTT
>JBEHWP010000914.1:0-2691 GCA_040217665.1 Vulcanimicrobiota bacterium | reverse complement strand
CCCTGTTTTTTTATCTGCTACCTGTTTATTTTAACCATGTGGCGTAAAACCATACACAGCAATTGCTTTCGGAGGATGATTTTCATGCGGGTTAATACCATACATCATTACAGGGCCGGGACCCGGATCCGGTTTTATGCCATATCTATGGACAGGGCCAGGACCGGGCTCGTGATGAATACCATACATCATTACAGGGCCGGGGCCGTGGGGGCCGTGAGGGCCATGAGGGCCATGAGGACCGTGGGGTGGTATCTGAGGCATACCCCCACCTGCAAATGCTCCTGCAAAAGCGCCATCAGGGCCTACTCCTGCAAAAGCACCGGCACCCTGAGCACCGAGGAAATTACCTACATTATTACCCATCATAGAACTGAAACCATCCTGCATACCACCCATCATGGGGTTCATACCACCACCCATCATGGGACCTGCAGCACCACCCATCATCATCTGCATCATTTTCATCATTGTATGCATCATCTGCATCATAGGATTTTGATGCCCCATTCCTCCTCCCGGAGGAAACTGTGGAAATTGCGGAAATTGCGGAAATTGCGGAACTCTTGCTATCATAATCAAAGCCTCCCTGAAAAAATTTCAAAAGTTATGTTAACTGAGGTTAATAAATGTCTATAATAGATTATCACAGGATTTTTATAAAAGTAAAGATTACAAAAAAATATTTTTTATTTCTGTCTATCTTTGAATAATCGTTTGGCTTCTCCTGCTTCTTTTATTGCATGTTTCAATTTTTTCTTTATTTTTTCAGAATTATATGGTTCCTTAATATTATAACCTGAAGCTTCCAGTTTATGCAGACAGTAGGGGTTTTCATATCTGGTTCCTGTTGCATAAGAAGCAACTTCACTGCAACCACAGCGACAGATCTCTAAAAATTCACACTTATGACAGAAACCTCTTGCTTTTCTTTTATCAAAGGATCTATTATAAGAAAATCCATTTTTATTTTCCCATATTTCTCTGAGAGATTTATCTTTTATATTGCCTTCTGAATAAGGATCGTCCTTAACTCCTATTTCAGGATAAAGGGACAGACATCCTTTTATAGTCCCGTCACTCTCTATGCCAAGTCCCTGAAGTCCTGCCTGACAGCCGTGCCAGCATGGATTTATAAGTCTGCAAATACTGCTGCAATATCCCATATCATCGGCGCAGAATGTATCAATCGGGATTTTTTTCTCTTTAAATTTTCTGCTTTCCCGAAGAATAAAGCTGGCTACAGGAATCATATCTTCCGGTTCAGGCATTTGAGAAGGATGTTCCCTCATTCTTCCTCCGGGGAATACTATCTGAATCTGCCACTCCCGGACTTTTCTTTTCATAAGTTCCAGTTGAATATCTTCCAGTTCATAAAGATTCCATCTGGAAACAGACGTTATTGCAGCAGTAGAAATCCCTATACTGCGGAGAACAGCAAGTCCTTCCATAGATCTATCAAAAGAACCTTCTGTCTGTCTTATATAATCATGAGTTTCCCTTATTCCGTCAATACTTACAGCAATTTTTTCTATATGAGGTTTTAATCTGACGAGTTTTTCTCTGTTTTTTTTAACGAAGTAACCGTTTGTTATAAGAGATATACGAACACGATTTTTTGCAAATCTCTCTGCTATCAAATCCCAGTCAGGACGTAAAAGAGGTTCTCCTCCTGAAATAGTAATATAACTCAATCCGAGTTCACTTAATTGATCACATAAATCCAGTGCTTCATCTGTAGTGAGTTCTCCTTTTCGTTTGCCTGTAGCATAAGAACCACAGTGAAGACACCTCATATTACAGCACTGGGTAATCTCCCATACTGCATATTTAGGACTGTAAAAAGGTAGTTTCATAAATTATTTAGATAAACTGCCTCCACATAATTTTTATCTAAAGCATTATTTTTGACCGGGATTTTCGGGGTTAAAGAATTACCGGGATTAGAAATTTCAAGTAAAGCAATTCTATTAATCATCCTGGTAATACCAGAATCCTATAAATCCTGGTCAAAAATGAGTTCTCAAGTTGAATCATTTCATTACTTCTTTATTTTTTTAAATCCAGTTCATCATCTTTTTCATCATCGTCTTCATCATCTGAGACATCTCCTATTGCTTTTTGAAGGGCGTCATTATCAAAGTTATCATAGGGATCCTCTTTTATCCATTTATCATGGGCAAGAACACCCATGTTGTGAAGACCTTCCAGTAAAATAGTCATAGACATTATGGCACATTCTTTTCTACCTTTAACATAGAGAGCACATTTTTCATCACAGATCTTCTTCTGAAAACCACATTCTAAAGCCATGGAAAATAATACTCCTTCCGTAAAATAAGTAATTAACAGAATATATTATACAGGAATTTTATTATCAATGCAAATCTGACCACCATTCACTTTTTTCCATTACATTTTTCCTTAAAAGCCTTTTTTTTGCTGTTTGCTTCTTCTATGGCATCTTTAAAACGAATCTTCAGTTTTTCAGCATCATATGGTTCATTAATATTATAGCCAAGGGATTCCAGCCTGTACAGGCAGTAAGGATTTTCATATTTACTACCGGTAGCAAAATAAGCAGATTGGCTGCAGCCACACCGGCATTTTTCAAGATGTTTACAATGTCTGCAAAAACCAGTAACTTTTCTTTTATCAAATCTTCTGTTATAAAGGAATCCGTTTTTGTTT
>JBEHWP010000913.1:0-2691 GCA_040217665.1 Vulcanimicrobiota bacterium | reverse complement strand
TCATAAAAGGAATTTTTATCTGTGCCCCATCCTGCCATAGAGCTTTTCAATTTATCTCTCAGCGGAACTTCACCCTGTTCATTACTGTTAAGATACCCCATAGCCTGAGTGTAATCTTTATCATTCAGTTCTCCCCTGAGTTTTTTCATCATGTCTTTATTATTTAAAATATCCTGCCTTGTCTCAGGAGATGCTTTCTGAAGGGTATCGAAAACAGCCTCTTTATCTGCACCCCACCTGTCCATGGCGATATTAAGTTTTGTATTGCTATCCAGATTGTCTTTCTTTGAACCTTTTAAAATAGTCTCTATATCCTGTTCATTTAAGCCTGATTTCGCAAGTTTCTCTCTCAAGTCTTTTTCACTGAATTCCCTGTTTAAAATAGCTTTATCTATAGTTTTCAATTTATCAGGAGGAATTGTATCTGTACGGAGTTCATAACATGGCCCTTTTTCAAGAAGTGTTTTAGCTTTTGTGAGATCTGCTCCGCCGAGGTCTCCTTTCAGATCATCCATAAGATCTTTACCGTATTTCTTTTTATAATCCTCTATAATTGCCTTTCTTTCCCCATCTGATTTACCTTCAAGAGTTTTAAAGATTAAATTCTCACCGGTTCCGGCACCTGCCATGGCACGATGGAGTTTTTCCGCATCTGTTTCTCTTCCCTGTGTCATATAGGATTTTGCTATGGCTCTGCTTGAAGGTGATGCGAGTAACAGGATATCAATGGTCTTTTCAAGATCTTTTCCTGTAGCTTTTTTATAAGCATCTTTATAGGCGTTTATCTCTTCAGGGGATTTGCCGTAAAGTGTGTCTAATAGGGCTTTAGTTTCATAACTTTTTGGAGGAGGAGGGACTGACATAAGAGCTTTTATATCGAGATCTATTTTCGATGCAGTAAATTCACCTTTTCTTTTAATAAGATCTGACTCCCTCTCTTTCGGGTCTTTTATATTCATATCTGCCTGTGGTTCACCATTCATAAGGAGTTTTATCTTATCCTTTTCAATGGGGCTCATTAAAAGGGTTTTATTCAGGTCTTTATCCAATTCGGTTCCATAAGTCTTTTTATATTCTTCCTTTATGGCTTTTATTTCTTCAGGGCTCTTTCCATCAAGAATCTTTACCACATCACCCTTTCTGATACTCCAGCTGTCAAGAGACTGTTTTATATTATCTGCCTGTGAAAATTTACCCTTCTCGAGAAGGGCTTTAGCTTTATCCAGGTCTCCGCCCTTTAATTCACTTTTTACTGCTTCTTCAAGGTCTTTTCCGTATTTTTCTTTATAACCTTCCTTAAGGGCTTTTAATTCTTCAGGGCTTTTACCTTTCAGGACATTGTATATGGCTTCTTTATTCGCTCCCCATCCTGCCATGGCATTATTCAAAACCTCTGATTCTTTCCCCGGGTCATATGTTGTCTGAGGCACTTTTTCCTCCACATGTTTATCTTTACTCTCAGTCTTTGACATATCTGTAGAGGGAAAAGAAACAGTTATTTTATCTGGAATAACACTTTTATCTGTTGAAGATTTTTTGTCTACTGTCTTTGAGATCTTATCGTCAGCTGAATCTTTAACAATCTTATATTCCACTGTTTTTTCTTTATGAATTTTACTTCCGTCAGGTCTTTCTTCATCAGACACTATTACCGTTTTCCCTGTATTATCTGTTATTTCCTTTGATTTAATTACTGTGCCGTCTGATTTCGTAGTTACAGATTCCCTTTCACTTACACCTCCGTTTTTCATTGTAAGCTTACTGTATTCTTTATTGCCCCGTCCGTCATCTCTTTCATACACTTTAGTTTCACTGCCGTCTTCATTATGTATATAGGTAGATGTAGATTTATCTTTTATAACATGTCCGTTTCTATCTTTTCTTTCTGTTTCTTCACTTTCTTTCACCTCAGGCTTTGCAGTAGATCTTTCGAAGACTTTAAGGGTTTTAGTGCCGTCAGGATTTTTTACTTCTTCTTTAACAGTGGTTTTTCCCTGAGTAAATTTATGTCTTATTTCATCTCTCTCCTGTCTGGTTCTCTCTCTGTCACCGGGAGGAGGAGGTTCATTTCTTTTTTCATAAATCTTCTCATCTGTACTGCCATCAGACTTTACATTCGTGTCTGTTATCATTTCATTCCCATTAGAATCATGTTCCATCGAATGTTCGGTAAAATTTCCTTCATTATCCCTGTTAAGTAACGAAGATTTACTTGATGTAGTTTTACCTGATTTATCCTTCTCTTCCCTGAGTTCATATAAAGAATAATCACCTTCCTGACTGTCAACTTTCCTTTTTGTGCTTATCCTGGTTTCAGTTCCGTCAGAATTCTTTATAGTTCTCTCTCTATCTGAACCTTTATCTAAACATTTCTGTCTCTTTTTCCATTCATTTCGGAGTTCTTCATGTTTATTCTGTAATTCTTTTACCGTACCTTCAGCTAACTTTTCCTCACCTTTTTTCTCTGAAGGGGCTGCATTATCTTTTACCTCTGCAGCAGTCAGTACAAAAAGATTATCCCAGAGCTTTTTGGTATCTTCCGGCACTTCAAGGGCTGCTTTATTTATAACGGAATACGGATCTGAACCATCATCTCCTTTGCCATAAGGCATATTATCACCGCAGGAGGACAGTTTATCAATAGCACTTTTTGCCAGTTTAAGGGCATCTCTGGAAACGGACAGAATTGAC
>JBEHWP010000912.1:0-2697 GCA_040217665.1 Vulcanimicrobiota bacterium | reverse complement strand
GTATTTTTCCCACATATCCCCTTTGTCTATAAGAACAACATTATCTTTCTGCAGAGTATTTTCTCCTCCTTCAGAGTGAGGGTAAGAAGATGTTTCCCCGAACTGAACCAGTTTCTCATCTCCTGTAATATATTTTTTCAGCTCATATTCTTTCATACCTGTTTTTAAGTGCTTCAGGCTATAATCTATATTTTCTTCTGTTATATCGACTGCTTTCTTTAACGCTTTTATTTCTTCTTCTATTTTTTTTCGTCTCATAGCAGAAAAAAGAAAACCTCCGTCTCTGAATTCTATTCCTGTCATATATTCTTTCAGCTTTACGTACGTTTCAAAATGAGTTGTAGGTTCCAGGCCAGTTGTTCCATGTTTTTTCCCTTTTCCTTTAATGATTTTTCCGAGTATTTCACAGGGATTTTCTTCTTCTTTCCAGGGATAGAAATCATTGATAAAGGTCTCTTTTCTGAGCCTTTCTTCTTCAAAAGAAGGACATACGATAAACGGTTCACCTTCTGCCGGCAGAATGACTCCAATAAATCTCTCCATACGAAATGTGTCTATACCGGTTATATAGTAAAAATTTGTCCCCGGAGTTGCTATACAGTAATCCAGGGAGTTTTTTGCCATTAATAGTTTAAATTGTTCCATTCTTCTTATGAAAACTTTTTTGTCCATAAAATACCCCTTTCAGTGATCAGTGAGCAGTGACCGGTAATCAGGTATGAATAGCTTTCTGTTCACTGATAACTGTTTACCGGTCACTGTTTCAGTTCTGTGTAACATTAACTGTTGTCTCTGCCGACTTCTGGCCGTCCGGCCCAATAGTTATAGCTTTTATAGTATATTTTGTATTTGAAGGAAAGTTTACAACATAGGTAAACTGTGTTTCAAAATTTCCGTTACTGTCAGCTGTTACTGTTTTAGTTGCCATAGTCCCTGCAGGATTAAGGACGCCTATTACAGAGAGTTGCCAGTTAACATTAATCTGTACTTTATATCCGGGAGTAGCTCTGCCTTTTACTGTGATTGGCATAGATACTCTATCTCCATCGGAAGGTTCTGTTATCTCAGGCTGTAAAACACCGGCATTATAACATGGGCCAAGACTTATTACCGGTTCTTCCGATGTGAGACTTTCTTTATGGCCTGAAGATGTTTCCATATGACATAATATATATACATTTTGCACGGAATCTTTTTTTGTAACTGTATATTCTCCCGTATATATACCATTCCCTTTTTCTTTCATTGGAATACCGGTTTTATAAGAACCTATGTCAAATGTCGCTTTTCCACCTGATAAACCTGACATGTTTACAATCAATTTATTACCGGGGTGTAATTGATTCTGTCCGTTATGTGTTACAGAATAAATTAAATCTTTATTCTGAGAACCGGTCTGAATATTAAAAGACCAGGATTTTATAAACTGACGGTTCTGATAGTCTGTAGCACTGAATACTATTTTGTTCTTACCATCAGGTAACTTATCTGATGGGCGATAGGTAATGACATTTTCTGTTATCTGTGATTTTGATGTCACGTTTACACCATTTACCATAAGTTTTGCAGTGGAAGTCACTATGCCTTTATTTTTACTGTCAGTCTGTATAACCAGAAGTATATTCGGTCTGTTATTATCAATAGTTGAATTCTCTTTTGGCAACATCTGTGAAATAACTATTTCTGAAAGGTCTACATTTATATTTACAGGATTACCTGCCTGTACAGTTACCTGTTTCCCGTCAGGCATAACCAGATATCCTTTGATTACAGCGTTTTCTATTTTGTCTCCGGAACGTATAGTATATTCACCGTAATAGTTTCCTTCTGATACTTCTTTCATCGGTATGCCGTTTACAAGATTGTTTATGTTAAAAAAGGCTGCCCCTCCCCGGGAGGCTATCATTGTAACCTTTAATATATCACCGGGTTTCATTATACCTGTACCATTATGAGAAATAGATTTTATAAGCCCACCTGTTTCATTACTTTGCTGCTGCCTTGAGATTATCTCTATTTTTTCCGCGATTACTCCTCCGTCTATATAATGGCCGCTGGCTTTTATAAGGTCTCCTTCTTTTATCCCGTCAGGACTTATTGTTTTATTGTTATATTTTATCTGTGTGGATTTGCTGAATGTGACAGGTATTGTTTCTCCCTGATTTTCAATATTCAGGTAACTATTAGGAATATCAACTTTTACTACCTTGCCATAGACTTCCAGTTTCTTTACCTTTTTACTTTCAGCGGGAAAAGTTGAAATAATAAGTGAAACGATTATCATAGAAATTATAAAAAAATATTTTCTATAATTTATCATACTAACACCCCTTTCAAAAATATGTTTAATTTTAACATACCGGTTAAACCATTTCAATAATGTTTTTTGCAAAAACTGTGCCAGTTATAGTGAAAAGTGGAAAGTGAAAAGTGAAAAGTAAGTAAAATCCCGCTTTTTCATTTTTCATTCTAATTACTCTTCACCCTTCACTCTTCACCCTTCACAATTCTCATATAAATCCTTTTTCTTGAATATTTTTTCCATGAATGATATAATTCGATAAATAAACGTGAAATTATGTATAAAACTATAATGAAGAGGGGAGTTATATTATGATAGAAGTAAAACTTGACGATCTCGTAAGAGGGCCTGCAAAAGACACAGGTGTTTTTGATAAGGTCATACTCGGTTTTCAG
>JBEHWP010000911.1:0-2697 GCA_040217665.1 Vulcanimicrobiota bacterium | reverse complement strand
CCGGTATTTATGACGTTTTCCCTTGTAGTTACAGTTCTTATTTCTGCAGATTACAGGGCAGGGACAGGTGTTGCTCCTGTTGCATGCATAATCTGGTTCCTTGCCGCAAATAAAATACCGCCGGCTCAGTGGAATTTTTACCAGTATTTTATAGTTATTTCCGCTCTTATTACCATGATTATTTATACGGTCAATCACTTCAAAAAGATGAAGATAATCAAAAAAATAGATGTAATTTCCTGTACCTATTCCGGCAATACGGGCCATTTTACGGAAGAATTTCTGAAAGGTCTCAGGGAGTCGGGCGTTGAGGTAAAGGAACATTTTTTCCATTATGCCGATTTCTCCTGTAAACTCAATGGCGATGCACTGGTTATTGCTTTCCCTGTGTACGGCTGGAAAACTCCATGGCATTTTGCCGAATATATCTTAAAAGATCTTCCTCCCGGAAAAGGTAAGCCGGCATTTATACTTTATACCTCTGCAGGAGGGCCGGAAAATGCAGGTGTTTTTGCTTATTTCTTACTTGCTCTGAAGGGGTACAGCGTGGCAGGAAGAGCGTGGGGTGTTTATCCTATGAACGTGCCTACAGTCAGATTACTGCCTTCGGCGGTTCACAGATATTTTGACAGTTTTTTGCCATGGAAAGGGCAGGTGGACGAAATTTTTAGATACGGTTATGAATTCGGCGCCGGTAAATCTACCGGTTATCCCTTTATCGTCTGGCCTTTCTTTTTTGTTGCCGCAGGTCTGATTCTTGATAACAGATGGCTTAATACTGCGGCTTACAGGACTTATGTATGGAAAAGAAGATGTGTCAGATGCGGTTTGTGTATTAAATTCTGCCCCGTAAAAAGGCTTCATTACGGAAAAGACAGATATCCTGTTTCCCGGGGAACATGTGCTCTCTGTCTGGGATGTATTAACATCTGCCCTCATAATGCCATGCAGTTGTTTTGCTGGACAGAATACGGAAGGCCCTATAAACCCAGGTGGCCTCAGTTTCTTAACAGGAAAAACTGAAACCTTTTAATCATAAGATATTGTGTCACAGGTGACAGACAGGGATGTTAAGTTATGTTAAAATTTTACAAAATTATAAAATTTATGAGGATTTATAATACAGATGGCTACTGCTGGAACTTCTATTAAAACATCTGAAAATTTGACAGGTATTAAATTTGTTTTTCGTGCCCTGAGGCATAGAAATTATCAGCTTTTTTTTTCCGGTCAATGTCTGTCTCTCATAGGCACATGGATGACTATAATCGCCACGTCATGGCTCGTATATCGCCTGACAGATTCAGTATTTTTACTTGGTATCGTAAACTTTTCAGGCAGAATCCCTTCATTGTTTCTGGCACCTTTTGCAGGAGCCCTGGCAGACAGATGGAACCGGCAGAAACTCCTTGTTGTTACACAGATATGTTCCATGTTACAGTCCTTTGCCCTTGCAGCTCTGGCTCTCACAGGTACGATAAATATATGGCATATTATATTCCTCAATGTATTTCAGGGTATTATAAATGCTTTCGATATGCCAACCCGTCAGGCTTTTGTTACAGATATGGTTGAAAATAAAGAAGATCTCCTGAATGCCATAGCACTGAATTCATCTATGTTTAACGGAGCCAGGCTTATTGGCCCTTCTATTGCAGGAGTGCTTATCGCAGCATTCGGAGAGGGCATGTGTTTCCTTATTGACGGCATAAGCTACGGCGCTGTCATAATAGCTTTAATGGCCATGAATATAAAACCGAAAGAAACTGTTCAGAAAAAGAATCTCTTCCTTGAAATGAAAGAAGGTTTCAGATATGTAGTTGATTTTATACCGGTAAGATCTATAATACTTCTTCTCGCTCTTGTGAGTCTCGTCGGAATGCCCTATACAATACTTATGCCTGTTGTGGCAAAGAAAATCCTTCACGGCGGCCCAAATACACTCGGTTTTCTTATGGCTTCTACCGGTGTGGGCGCTCTCCTTGGCGCCCTGTATCTTGCTTCCAGAAAAACTGTTCTCGGCCTGGGAAGGGTTATCGTTATATGCACATGCATATTCGGTGCCGGCCTTATAGCTTTTTCCTTTTCCCATTATCTGTGGCTTTCTATGATATTAATGGTATTCACGGGATTTGGCATGATGGTGCAGTTAGCATCTGGAAATACTATTTTACAGACAGTAGTTGAAGATTCCAAAAGGGCAAGGGTTATGAGTTTTCATGGCATGGCCTTTATGGGCATGATCCCAATCGGCTCTCTTATTGCAGGTAGTGTCGCAGACAGGATTGGCGTTCAGAATACTTTTATTCTGTGCGGTCTTTCTGTTATAGCAGGAGCATTGCTCTTTGCCGCCAATCTGCCGGCTATAAGGGAGAAAACGAGACCTCTTTATATCAAAATGAATATCATTCAGGAATGAACAACGGCTGATGGGACAGATTACTGTCACGGCTCTACCATACTTCCCATGAATATTATGGTTCCCGTCTCATTATCTCTTATGACAAAAAAGAACGGCCGTTCACATACCATAGAGAATGGTTTAGATACAGAGTCTGCCATTAATACAGCAGATACTGCAGCTGCTTCTGTTCCTTCTTCATTTACTTCTATAAAGGTTTTATGCAGAACCTGACTTATATATAAATTATCTTTATTCAAACACATCTTTGAAAAATTTGCTGTCGGCTTAAAAGC
>JBEHWP010000910.1:0-2701 GCA_040217665.1 Vulcanimicrobiota bacterium | reverse complement strand
AAAAAAAATAGCCACTAAAGAGTTGTCAGGAAATAAGTACATTATATTTACAGTTTATATCGCGACGCGTTACAATTCTCATATAAAAGCCTGATTTTTTATTTAATAATAAAACTAAAAAACAGGCTTTTTTTATTTTTTAAAAAATATGATATAATATTACCGGGAAAAGGAAGGAGACTTTCCGGAATCTCCGGTCAGTTTTTCCGTGTTGCCTTCCCGCTGATGGTTGATAGGTTCGACTCCTATTATCAGACAATCCCGACTTGAAGGGCCGGCCTTTTAAGGCATCAGATAAAAAGCCATGCAGGTTAAAACCTCCGCTTTCACTCTGAGGCCCTTTAAGGAGGGGCAAATTTTTGACTGGTAATAAATGACAGGTAATTTATATAGAAAAAAAATCTGTCACAGAAGATTCATAGTGAAAAGTGAAAAAAATTGGGTTTTACTACTTTTCATTTTTCACTACTCACTTTTCACTGATTAGAAGGAGAATATATCATGAAAGATTTACTTTTAGCCCTGGCTGCCCTTATTATTATTGTCTTCGCTTTTATAAATACTGTTAAATATTTCTTCAAAAGATATACAATTTTCGAATATGAAAGGGGTTTATTATATACCGGAGGAAAATTCGTAAAGATTCTTCCTCCCGGCCAGTATGTAATATGTACCTTTACTTCTTACATTACAGAGATTGATATCAGGCCAAGATTTGAAACAATAACAGGTCAGGAAGTAATAAGTTCCGACGGCGTAACGATAAAAATAAGTATGGGAGCAAAATATGAAATAACAGACCCTCATGTGGCAGTCAATAAAGTGCAATATTATCAGGGGGAATTTTATCTCCTCATGCAGATGGCTTTAAGGGAAATTGTGGGAAATACTAAAATCGATGAAATCATTGAAAAGAGAAATATTCTGGGTGAGAAATTAATAGAGAATGCCTCTAAAAAGGTTGAAGAAATAGGTCTAAAAATCCTGTCTGCAGACATAAAAGACATTATGTTTCCGGGAGATTTGAAGAAAATCTTCTGCCAGGTTGTAAAAGCCCGGAAAGAAGGAGAGGCGGCACTTGAAAAAGTAAGAGGAGAAACAGCATCTCTCAGAAATCTTTTGAACGCAGCAAAAATGGTGGAAGAAAATCCTTCTCTCTTACAATTACGACTTATACAGTCACTCGGTGAGTCGTCCGGTAATACGGTAGTATTGAATATGTCAGATAACTCACTCATTTTAAAGGGAAAAGATAGAAGTAAAGAGATTCCTGAAATAGAAGGACAGGTAAAATGATCGTAATTTATCGTGCCGGAAGAGGAACTGCAGACTTCTGCCACAGATCAATAAAAATACTGTTATGTTTTTTATTTTTTATATTTATTGAGGAGGCAATCAAAGTGGATGCAAAAATTTCATCTGAACTTAAAGATATAACTATTCCTGCCGGGTGGACCTGTACGGTTATCACTGACGATCTGGAAAAAATGGAAAGACCTCATGGACTGTGGGCTCCTCTGGCCATAGCAGAATTTATCAACAGAACAGTAGAGTTTAATGGCCATAATAAAAAATTTAATCCTTCTCTGAAACTCTATTTTTATGATATTTCTGAAAAGGAAAAGATTAAAAGTATCATAAAAAAAGAAGCCCTTTATTCATGGAATATTCCTGTATATTACGATGAAACCGGTAAATATATTATAGTCACCTCTCCCGGTTATATAAATAATGGCATATACAGCGAAGAAGCAAAACAACATTATAGACCTCTGGAAAAATCATTGAAGGAATATTTCGGTAAATTAAGAGAATAACTCTTTGAATAAACAACAATTTTTCTCATAAATTTAACGTCCCTCAATATATTCGGATTTATCGTACAGGTATGTTCTTTGTCAGTATCCATTACAGAATAGGCAACCTGTGATTTTGTCCCTGTAACAATCATGACCGTTCCGGTCACAACGAAGTATGAAAATTTGTTCCTCCTGTCACGCGTTACGCGTTACGATTTTCATATAAATTATATTTTAAATGAAACTTTTTACAAATTTATTTGGTTATATTATATGAATATATGAATAAAAATAAAAATAAAGGAGAATAAAATATGAAAATTAATTCTGAACAAAAAATTGGGCAACAGATAGCTTCTACAGGACATAAAAAGACTGAGAAAAAAAATTCCGATGAAGTCATTGTTTCCGGAAGAAAAACTGATCAATTTAACTCTATGGTAAATAAGCTTAAAAAAATGCAGGAAGCCAGACAGGCTGCTATGGGTAACGACTTTACAGAAGAAGCAAGAGAGATTTTCAAGAGAATAGGCTCAATGAAAGGTGGAAAAGAAAAAGAGGAAGCAAAAGAAGTTATCCTGAAACTTGGAAAGGCTGAAAATGAATTTATGGAGGGTATAGAAAATTTTGATCTTATACAGGGATATAAACCTGAAAATAAACCCCTGAAGAAATCTGCCCATGAATTTTCAGAACTTCTCACCACTCTAGGTAACGACATGACAGAAGAAGCAAGAGCGATTTTCAAAAGAATAGGCTCAATGAAAGACGGAAAAGAAAAAGAGGAAGCAAAAGAAGTTATCCTGAAACTTGGAAAAGCTGAAAATGAATTTATGGAAGGTATAGAAAATTTTGATCTTATAAAGGGATATAAACCTGAAAATAAAACCCTTAAGAAAGCT
>JBEHWP010000909.1:0-2703 GCA_040217665.1 Vulcanimicrobiota bacterium | reverse complement strand
CTATTGATGAAAGGTCAAACCCCTCCATGGTTTTTCCTGACATAATTTCAGAGGCCATAAATACTCTGTAAAGAGTACCATTACCTTTTCTATCTTTATCATCTATATTAATTCTTGCTATGTATTTTTTTTCTATCAAATGGTCAATTGCAATTTTTGCTGTTCTGGTACATTTGAGGCTTGTACTTTCTATTATACCTCCATAACCTATCTGACAGTAATTTTTCCCTTCGCCGAAACTCAAACGATAGAGTTTATTATAAATAACATCTTCATAAGGGTTAAGATTAAGGGATAATACATCACTTACAGCTTTCTCTAAAAGGTAAGTTTGTTCTGCAGAGGGAGAAATGCCATCTTTCAGACATAATACAGGTTTTACCGGTTTACTGGAAAAAGGTTCGACCTTCTGTTTTACTTTTTCCTCAACAGGAATATCTTCCTTTGAAGGAAAAAAAACATCCATAACATCTGCAAGTCCTCTACCAAGTTTTTTCTTCTCACTCAAGTCCTATCACCTCTTTTGCAAGGGTCATATAATCTTCTGCACCCTGAGATTGAGGAAAATACTTTATTATAGGCACACCATGACTTGTAGCTTCTCTGAGTTTAATATTCACACCTATAACACTTTTAAAGGTTCTTTCTTTAAAATAATTTCTTATTTCTTCAAGAACTTCTCTGGCCAGATTTGTTCTTTTATCATGCATGGTAGCAAGAGCATAATATGAAATATGGTGATTTAATTTTTCTTCCAGCAATTTAAGAGTTTGAAGTAATTTACCCACACCATGGAGAGCAAAAAAACTTGTTTCTATAGTTATAAAAACCTCTTTACTTGCTTTAAGAGCATTAAATGTTAAAAGTCCAAGACTTGGGGGACAATCTATTATAATATAATCATAAGTTCTATTCATTTTCTTTATGCTGGTAGAGAGTTCATTCTCTCTGCCTATTACACCGGCAAGTTCCAGTTCTGCAGCACTGAGTACTATATCAGACGGAGCAAGTTCGAAATTCTCAGAAATCTTTATTATGATATCCTCTAAAGCTACATGTCCTGTAAGAACATCATAAATAGTAGTTTCCAGTTTTGGTGTCTCTATGTTAAGACCTACAGAGGCATGAGCCTGTGGATCCAGATCTATAAGTAACACCTTCTTACCTGATTCTGCAAGACAGGCAGATAGATTTATCGCTGTAGTTGTTTTGGCACAGCCACCTTTCTGATTTGCAATAGAAATAATCCTCATAAATTCAGCTCTCTTTATATTTATTCATACGAGAATCGTGACGCGTGACGCAATAATGCGTGACGGGTGAATTATTCTCATCTTTCGTTGTAAACACACAGACATTTACATAAATAAAAAACATCTTTATTTCATAAAATACAAATTTTATCTTCATCTGACCGGATGTGGTTCTATAAAATTTTTATAATTTCTTTCTACGAAAATATTAAAAATCCTCTATTTCTCTCATAGAGCTCATGAATTCTATTTATATGTATTTCACAACCTGTTACTGGCCTGACCATAAGCATGTAATAAAAGTCTTCTTCCCGTCACGCCCTACGAAAGTAAATATATATTTATGTTTACAACAGTGAATTACTATAGCCTCTTTCTTTTTTCAAATAAACGTGGTAAAATCTCTTTATAGTATCATCAAACATCCGGGGCATTTATCATAAAACAGTTGCTATGAAGAATGAATTTCCTGAAGAGTGAAGCAGGGAAAACACTCTTTAGTAAATAAAGCTGTTAAAATCTGTTACTATTCACTATGCGAACAGGAGATGTAAAAACCATGAAATTTAGCAAAACCTTATTCAATCCATTCGATTATATAAATCCGGAGAAAATTAAAAACAGGGTAAACACAATTAAAGATCGTCATCCTGAATGGGAAAAAGAAGATATATGCAAAGAACTTGTAAGACAGAAAGCCCGATTATGTGGAACTACCGGAGCGATTTCAGCTCTTCCCTCTTCTCTGCCCGGTATAGGCACGTTTATGACACTGGCAGGAGGGACAGCAGTAGATATAACTACTATGGTATTTTTCCTCTCAGAACTTACTCTGGAAATAGCCACAGTTTATAACAGAGAACCTTCCACAGAAGCCACTACAAAAGAAGCTTTCTGGGTGCTTTCATCCTGTTTCGGTCTTGAAGCTGCCACAGTAGGTATATCAAAAATAGCAGTAATAAATGCTTCTAAAAAAGCTCTTTCAGTACTTATAAAAAAACTTCTCGGTGTAATAGGAGGCTGGCTTGCAAAGGGTATAATATTAAGAATGATACCGCTTGTCGGCTCTATTGTTAATGCTTCCATAAATATGTCTGCCTGCAAACAGGTCGGCAAAGAAAGTGTACTCTGGTATAAAACCAATCCTGAACAGGACAGTATGTGGGATTCAGGGAAAGAAAAAAAAGAGGAATACTGGGAAGATGAAGAAAGACATGAGAATTACCGGGATTTACCCGATGAAAATATCGTTCTGGAACCGATGAATGAAGAAGAAGTCAGAGAAGAAGAAAAAACCGAAAAAGAACCGGAAATAATACCGCCTGAAGAAATTGTGACAGAAGATATACATCACCTTGAAGACATTATAGAAATACCGGAAAAAGATGTAATAATTGAAGATATTCCGGAGGAAGAAGAAAAAGAGGAAACATTTGAGACTGCTGAAGAA
>JBEHWP010000908.1:0-2705 GCA_040217665.1 Vulcanimicrobiota bacterium | reverse complement strand
AATATAGATATAGAAAAATATATAAGTCCCGCTGAAGAAAAGAAGATTGATGAGCATTTAAAAGTTTATGATACAGGTCTGACCGGTTTAATAACAGGTAAGAAATCTGTAGATGAAACAGAAATGACACAACTGCTTACGGGAAGAGTTCCTCTTTACGGTGCATATCTTATAATTTATGACAGAGAAGGGAACAGTAAGAGAATATCTCTTAAAAATAAGAATATAACAGTAGGAAGAACTGACAGTTCTAAAAAGGATGTAGATATAAATCTTGCTTTTTATGATCCTGATAAGAAAGTATCCAGAAAACATGCAGAAATATTTCAGACAGGAGAAGGGGATTTTTATATAAAAGATTCCGGCAGTTCAAACGGAACTTATTTAAATAAAAAAGAACTTGACATACATAAGGAATATATTCTGAAAGACGGAGATGAGATTCTTTTCGGAAAGACGAAAGCAATTTTTGCAAAGTAGGTGTTATAATTTATGCCTTTAATATGTGAATGTGGCCATAAAAATCCCAATAAAGGATTATACTGCAGTATTTGCGGAAAATTTTTACATCTGCCTGCAGATAAAAATTTTATTCTGAAAAAAAGATATGAAATACTTGCCCTTACCGGTGGCGGAGGAATGGGCACTGTCTATAAGGCAAGAGATGTTAAACTGGAAAAGATATGGGCAGTAAAGGAATGTGTTCCTTTTCGTATAAGCCAGAAAAAATCTGATATAGAAGATATAAAAAACCGTTTTGAAAGAGAAGCAAAAATTCTTGCAAGACTTGATCATCCCGGATTACCTGTTATTTCTGATTATTTTACTGAAAATAACAGATATTATCTTGTTATGACCTATATAGAGGGAGAAAATCTCCTCGATATATTAAAAAAAGACGGGAACCCTGGAATATCTGAAGAAAAAGTAACAGTATGGACAAAAGAGATTTTAAAGATTCTTTCTTATCTTCATAATCAGTCTTCTCCTGTAGTATATCGCGATCTAAAACCGGCAAATATTATCCTCCATAAAGACGGCCGTATAATTCTTGTAGATTTCGGAATTGCAAGAGTAATAAACCCTGATGATCTTACAGGACAGACTGAAATTGGCACAAAAGGCTATGCTCCGGAGGAGCAGATTATCGGGAAGGCAGAACCCCGGTCAGATATATATGCACTCGGCGCCACAATGCATCATCTCCTTACTGGTATGAGACCGGGAGATTCAGGACTTAAGCTATTAAAGGATTTTATCCCTTCTATATCTGATGAAATGGAAAAAATAGTTAGTAAATCACTGAAAGAATATGTTACAGATAGATTCTCCTGTGCTGATGAAATGCTTAAGGCTTTATCCTTTGATGGTAAAGGCTATGAAAGGAAAGTGCCGGCAAAGAAAGCTGTTGTTATTTCTCCTAGAGTGACTTTTATTGATAAATGGGAAAAGAAGACCGATGAACCATGGTATTTTAATAGTCCAGGAGGCATAGCAGTGGATAATGAAGGTTATGTCTATGTGGCTGATCGTGAAACTCATCGCATACAGAAGTTTGATTCCCAAGGCAGGCTTATTGCCAGGTGGGGTAATTGGGGAAGTGAAGATGGTGAATTTAACTCTCCAAAGGGCATAGTAGTGGATAATAAAGGTTATATCTATGTATCTGAAAGAGGAAATGGTCGCATACAGAAGTTTGATTCCCATGGCAGGTTTATTGCCAGGTGGGGCACGAAAGGAAGTAAAGATGGTGAATTTAACTCTCCAGAGGGCATAGCAGTGGATAATAAAGGTTATATCTATGTGGCTGATACAGGAAATCATCGCATACAGAAGTTTGATTCCCATGGCAGGTTTATTGCCAGGTGGGGCACGAAAGGAAGTAAAGATGGTGAATTTTCAAAGATTTGCCGGAGTTTAATAAAATTATCGATAAGTAAATCTAGACGTGAAGATGGTGAATTTTTCTCTCCAAAAGGCATAGCAGTGGATAATAAAGGTTATATCTATGTGACTGATAGTGGAACTCATCGCATCCAGAAGTTTGATTCCCAGGGCAGGTTTATTGCCGGGTGGGGTAAATCTGGAAGTGAAGATGGTGAATTTAGCTCTCTAAAGGGCATAACAGTAGATAATAATGGTTATGTCTATGTGGCTGATAGTGGCAATCATCGTATACAGGTATTTAAGGTTAACCAGTAATTTAATTGGACGTGATACAGAGTGTATGAAATATTTGGTTATGGTGAGGACTCCTTTACCTTATGGGCATTAGAAAATAAAATTGATTATATTCTTTCTAAATTGAATGATAAATCTAAACCTGAAGATTGTCTTGTTTTCTATCGACCTAGCTTTGGTAGAGGCGGCCGATGGCAAGTTAATTTTGGTGAGTTCGATGCAATTTTAGCATCTTCAGAAAACATTTATTTAGTAGAGAGTAAATGGGATAACTATTCACAAAATAAGAATAATAATATTATTCGTAAAAAGCAACAAATTTTACGGCATGAAATTTTTGCATGGTATTATAATAAGTGGAACAGTCTAACATTTGATAAATGGGAAGATTTTTATAGTAAGTTTCAAGTTGATTTTAAAAAGCAATTTCCTGCAAAAGAATTCGTATCTTCAGGCACTTTACTTGCTCAAAATATGGAATTTTTATTAAGAATGTTAAAAGAGCACTGTGAAAAAAAATTATT
>JBEHWP010000907.1:0-2708 GCA_040217665.1 Vulcanimicrobiota bacterium | reverse complement strand
GATATAACGTAACAAGTATTTTACTTGCCCCCCTGATAGCATTATCCGGTATTTCAACTGTTTTAGACAGAGATCCGGTGAGTCTGTCACTCTGTGTTTCTATAAACAATTTTCCCTTCGGCTCTATCTGAATTGTTCTCTTTATGGCATCACTCATTTTTGAACCTTTAGCATAAACTGTAAGAGGATGAGTCCCCACATCTTTTGCTTTAATTCTGAAATAAACAACACTTACCTGATCCTTTTCCAGAGAAATATTTTTCACTGACTTATCAAGAAGTGTAAACCATTTCTCTTCAAGGAGTTCCAGTTTTACCGTCTGTTTTTCAGGCAAATAATTATAAACTGCCACAGGTACCGAGATTTCGTCATCCTGTGTGAGAAATACGGGAAGGTCGATATCTGCAAAGAAATCCTGAAAAACCTTTATACCTGACTGATTGTTTCCCATTTCTCCTTTAAGAGACGATGCAAAAGAAGTAAGTCTCCATGTAGTAATAGAATCTGCCATTTTTACATTGATCCTCGCCACACCTTTTTCATCTGTAATGACTTCAGGGTTTGTATAAAGAGTTTCAGGGAAATATTCCCTTACCCTTGCAGGTGCTTCCGGGGCACTTCCCCCTCTCGGACCATCTGAAGGTAATGCTGCCTTAGTACAGCGCACAGGAGGGCCTCCTGCCAAAGCCTCTGCTTTCATCATGGCTCCCTCATCTTCATTAACAAACCATCTTGCATTGATCCAGAAGGGATCATTATAAGATATATAACGCTCAAGTATTTGATATATATTTTGATAGCTTATATCATCATCTGTTCCTTTCTTACCGTCAGGGCCAAAGGATATAACCTCCGGATAACCTGTACCTCCACCACCCGATATATATATATAATTGCCCCACGGGTCAAGTGCTTCTTCGTCTTTTAAATAAGTGTCTTTTAAAAGATATTTGCCTTTAATCATCTCTGACACACTGGAAGGATAACGTTTCTTAGCTCCGTAAAACAGATTTATACCGTTATATACGGCAGTAAAATTTGTATAAAGATTTTTCAAATCCTCTACAAAAGAATCTTTATTTACAGTAAACACCTCCCCTGAAGGTGCATTCTTTAAAATAATCTTTGACAGTCTCTGAGTGTCACCTTTATCTTTTCCTTCTTCAAAACCTCTTACAAGATCTGAAAATTCTATGCCATGTATTTCGTATTTCGGTTCAAGCAATTCGGCTTCCAGGAGGAAATAAAGTTTTTCAAAGCCCGGTTTTCTGTCTGCCAGAGCAAAGAGACTTTCATCCACTATATCCACTCCAAGGACAGACTGAACCGGTTTACCTGACTTATCTGCCACCTTGAATTTTATTTCTCCGTCTTCTCCGGGAAGATAAACACCTTTATTCATAGATACATTTATATCCAGATCATTTGCAGAACTTACGACAATCTTTCTTGTATCTCTTATAATCTGTCCGTCACAAGTAATTCTGTAGGCGTGGAGAGTAAGACTTCCGGCACAGTCAGGAGTTAAACTCCATTCAAGATTTCCCTTACCTGACTTAATATCAATAGCTTTAGTCAGAATAGTCTGATTATCTCTTATTACATCCACATAAACAGCACCTTCACTGGTTACGGAGAAAACATTTAACTTAATAGCTTCACCCACTCTGTAAAGAGCTTTATCAGTTCTTAAAAGAACCTGTTCTCCTGCAGCGGTTTGAAAAACTCCCTTAGAAGAAGCACTGTTTCCACAGTCATCATAACATGTTACATCATAGGAAGTATTTTCATGTTCAGGTTTTACATAAACTTCGGCAAATCCTGTATTGTCAGTTTGTATCTTTTCTGTTTTACCGTTAAGAGTGATCTCCAGAGATGTTCTGGCAGGACTTCCGTCAGGATAATTCGTAAGAATATAAACAACGTTTTCCACAGACGGAATAAAAGATTTGCTTTCAGATACTACAGTTATCTGAACAGGATCTTTTACAACAGGGAGAGATTTATAAATTATTTCCTGATGTTTTGCTCTGTCCGTTACGGTAACTTTCATATCCAGAACTGCTTTCCCTCCTTCAAGGGGGAGACCTGTAAAATAATCAGGCACTTTATATTCAAATGTATAAAATCCTTCTTTATCTGTTTTACCACTTATTTCAGAAAGTTTATTTTCCTGTACGTCAAAAGTAGAAAAGGTTATGTTTACATCACCTTCAGAAACAGGTTTTCCGAAGAAATAACGGGCTTCTACAGTTCCTTTAATGGTCTGTCCCGGTTGATAATAGTCCTTATCCGATTTGATACTGTTATTGAATTTCGGCAGTACATAACGTTTTACAGTAACATTTTTCTCTATTTCTTCCTGTTCTACCATGGCTTTAATGTGATATTCACCCATATTGACTTCATCGGCAAGATTAAATTTAGCCGATGCCACTCCAAATTCCGACAGTTTTCCTTCATGTTTAAAAACCTTGTTGCCCTTCGCATCTGCTATTTCAAACATTACAGGACCGCCGGACACAGGTTCCATATCAGGTCTCTTCAGTGCAAGAAGTCTCAAATTTATCGTCTGGCCTGGCTGGTAGAGAGGTTTATCCGTAGTAAGAAGCAATTGATAACTTTTACTTATATTCACATCAAAAGCTATTTCTTTTTTTTCCATGTCCTGTGAAGCAATTACAGAAAGCTTTGCTTTACCGGTAAAA
>JBEHWP010000906.1:0-2708 GCA_040217665.1 Vulcanimicrobiota bacterium | reverse complement strand
CATACTGGATCTTATTTTTAAACTAAAAAGTTCTGCAGGCGGAAAATCTCAGGTTGAACACTGTAAAGAAACGGCTATCCTGGCAAAGGAAATGTGTGATATATTATGTCCTTATCTGAGTCAGGATATTCAGATGGCAGCCTATCTTCATGAAGTAGGTAAAATATCCCTTGATGAAGCAATAGTGAGAAAACACAGGAAAGGTGAAGCTCTGACTGAAGAAGAGACGGCAAAAATAAAAGAATATCCCGGTCATTCCATTAAAATAATAAGTTCTATTGAATCCATGAAAGATGAAATAGATTTTATTAAATATATGGAGGAAGATAATTACAGTTTAATGCCCATAGGAGCTCAGATTCTGAAAGTGGCAAATGATTATCAGGAAATGGTACATTTTGACTACCTGGGTCTTTCTTCTGAAGAAGCTTTTATGAGAATAGAGGATAAAAGCGGTACTGTTTATAACCCCGACATTGTAGCGACTCTGGGAAAAATACTTGAGAAAATAAAAAATAAAAATATAAAAACCCAGTTACTCTATATGGAAATTATAAATCAGGCCCTTGACAGTAAAGATGCTTATACAGGAAAACACAGCAGAGATACCACCAGAATAGCCCTTGCCATAGGTAAGAAAATGGAACTGAATAAAAATGATTTAAACGATCTGGAGATAGCTGCAACACTTCATGATATAGGTAAGATAAAAGTTCCTGATAATATATTAAATGCGCCGAGAAAACTGGAACCATGGGAATTTGAAATCATAAAAAAACATCCCGTAGACAGTGCCATCTTTTTTGATGACCTCCCAGGGTTTGAACGAATAGCTCTTCTTATCAGACATCATCATGAAAAATATGACGGCACAGGATATCCTGACGGATTAAAAGGAGAAGATATACCTTTTCTGTCCAGGATACTTGCAGTGGCAGATGTCTTCAGTGCTCTTACCACAGAGAGGGTTTACAGAATTGATGAGAAAGGGCAGAAAAAGGCTTTTACAAAGGAAATGGCTCTTGAAATAATGGAGAATATGAAAGGCCATTTTGACCCTTATATTCTGGAAGCTTTTAAACAGGTAGCGGAAGAACTTTAATGGTGATCTGTGAAGAGTGAAAAGTGAAGAGTAGGGGCGACCCCCTGTGTTCGCCCGGTACCGGTGAAAACATGCATCACGCATCACGCATCACGCATTACGATTTTCGTAAATAATGAAAGGAGTATATATTCTAAAAAATTATGTTTCCCGAAAATATTATATTATTTGTTTTAACACTTATTGCAGTAACGGTTTTTCTTAATTCTGCATACAGACTTTACAGATTCCTTTGTCTCGGAAAAAAAGAAGACCGATTTGATAATATTCCTGAAAGAATAAAATCAGTTATACTTTATGTATTCGGTCAATTGAGAGTAATAAAGGAGATTTCCGGTATAGGGCATTTTATTATATTCTGGGGATTTATAGTACTTTCTATAGGTACTGCAGAGAGTTTTCTTAACGGTTTTTATAATAAGATAAATTTTGCTTTTCTTGGACCTGTATACAGTCTCCTGCTGGCCCTTCAGGATATATTCGGAGTTCTGGTTCTCGGTGCCATTGCAGTTTCTCTTGTAAGAAGATTTATTCTGAAACCTGAAAGACTGAAGATAGATGACCCTTCTGCAAAAGTCGATGCTTTTATCGTACTCGGCCTTATAACAATACTCATATTTGCCATGTTTGCAGAAAGGGGTATTCAGATGAACCTCCCTCAGGGACAGATACTGGTTCAAAATGCTTCCTTTATACCTGTTTCTGCTTTTGCCTCAAGGTTATTGGTGTCTATAAGTTCTCATGGTGCGGAAAGAGTTTTCTGGTGGCTCCATAATATGGTCATACTGGTTTTTCTTATGTATATACCGTATTCAAAACATCTTCATCTGCTCGGGTCAATTCCAAATATATTCTTCAGAAGCTTCAGACCTAAGGTTGAACTTACAAAACTGGATCTGGAAGATGAAAACAGAGAAACCTTTGGTGTTACAAAAGTTGAAGAATTCACCTGGAAGCAGTTGCTTGATCTTTATGCATGTACGGAATGCGGCAGGTGTCAGGTAAACTGTCCTGCCTATCTTACAGGAAAACCTCTGTCTCCCTGGAAAATGATTCATGATCTGAAGGGACATCTCAAGAAAAAAGGGCCCGAATTATTGAAAAAGAACGGTAAGAAAGAGGGAGAAGAAGAGCCTTCAATACTTACAACAAAACTTGCAGGTGAAGTAATTCCTGAAGATGTTATATGGTCATGTACAACCTGTATGGCATGTCAGCAGGCATGTCCTGTATTTATAGAACATATTCATAAAATTATAGATATGAGAAGAACCCTTGTTCTGGATGAAAGCTCTATGTCGCCGGAGGTTCAGCGCTGTTTTACCAATATGGAAAATAATTCCAATCCATGGGGTATAGGGTTTGCATCCCGTGCTGACTGGGCAAAGGATCTTCAGGTGAAAACCATGGCAGAAGATGGTGCTGTAGATTATCTCTTATGGGTCGGATGTGCCGGTTCCTTTGATGACAGAAATAAAAAGGTTGCCATTGCCCTTGTGAAAATACTGAAAGCTGCAGATGTGAATTTTGCCATACTGGGGACAGAAGAAAAATGTTGTGGTGAAACAGCAAGAAGAATGGGTAATGAATACCTTGCACAGATGAT
>JBEHWP010000905.1:0-2714 GCA_040217665.1 Vulcanimicrobiota bacterium | reverse complement strand
CCCGAACCATGTCCATTTGTATTACAGACCGGTCTTAATGATTTTTATGTAAGTTACGAACTGAATGCTTATACGAGAGAGGTAAACAGTATTGCAGTAATTTATTCAGAACTTCATCAGAATATTCAGGATAAATTTATTGAAGGAGGAGTAGAAATTCTATCTCCCCACTATAGTGCCTTAAGGGATGGAAATCAGGTGACGATTCCGTCAAATTATGTTTCTGAAGATTATATAACTCCTGAATTCAGGATCCCACGTCAGGTAATTTTTAGGAATTTTCAGACTGAAAAAAATTCAGAAGAGGCAGAAATGAAATCTGTAGAAGATTAAAAAGTTTTTATTGAAATGAGCATAAGAGATTAATATTGAAAATGGCGAAGGTTGAAAAGTAAAGGGAAAGAAATTTTATTAAATTATTAATACTTAATTACTGAGGTGAGTATAAATAATGCATATATGCTCTCGTGACGCGTGACAGGAGGAAAACGATTATTAAATGCTCATGCTCAGGTCAGTAAGGAGTGATTTTATGTTTATAAAATATATTATTTTGTTGTTATTACTAGTTTTGTTGATAACTATACCTGGAGTTTGGGGACAAACTGAGAATAGATTTGCTTCGGCAACTCTTAATCCTGTTATAAATTCTTCTGTAACTTCATTTCCTTCCGTTACTCCTTTTTTTGCCACACAGATACCTGTTGAGGCAGTTCCTTCTGCTGTTAGTCCTTCTTTCTCTCTTAATCCCGGAATAAATAATATTTCTGTAATGGCTACTCTTCCTGCCACAGAGATTGCTGATGGTAATTCATTGCCTTCTGCAACTCCTTTATCTGTATCAGTTCCTGATGTGAAAGCTACTGTGTACAAAAAGAAAAATATTCCTGTTATTTTTTACGGAGAAGAGCTTTTTTCTGTAAATACAGCTATGGGGCCTTATTCTCCTGAGGAAAGAGTGAGTATTATATTAAATAGATTGCATAAAGTCTCAGAATATAAGTCTTTTAATCCGGAAGAGATTAAGGTCGCGATAAATGGCGGTTATCAGTGTATTATATATAAAGATATAGTAATAATGACTCTGAGCAAGGAAGACGGCAAATATGAAGGTCTTTCTGACAGAGAAGTAGCAGATAAATATGCCAGGAAAATAAGAAGTACTCTAAAAACTTATAAAGAAGAACGCAGTTTTAAGACCATTGTTTATGGTATTATTTATTCCCTTATTACAACACTGATTTTTGCATTACTTTTAATAATTCTGGATAGATTACTTGCTTTAATATATAAAAAGATTAATTCCTGGCATGGAAGCCGTATTTCCGATATTAAGATACAGAATCTCGTACTTCTTTCAGGAGATAAAATTGCAGGGTTTATTATAAAATCGGTAAAAATAATTGCTTTTACGGTAAGATTTATAATTTGCTATATATATCTTTCCCTTGTCTTCAGCTTTTTTGTCTGGACAAAGGATCTGGGGAAAAAACTATTGACCTATGTTCTTTCGGGAATTTACATTATATGGGTAAAATTTTTATTTTATCTTCCTCATCTATTTTTCATTCTTGTTGTAGCCTTTATTACCTATTATATAATCAGATTTGTCAGATTTATCTTTTTAGAGTTGGAAAAAGGTACTGTGGAATTTCCGGGTTTTTACAGAGAATGGGCACAGCCTACCTATATGATTGTTCGTTTTCTTATTATTGCCCTTTCATTGATTATAATATTTCCATATCTCCCCGGGTATGATTCACCTGCTTTTAAAGGTATATCCCTTTTTCTGGGTGTCCTTTTTTCTCTTGGCTCAACTGCAGTCGTGTCCAATATGGTGGCAGGTATTATTCTTATATACATGAATGCTTTCAGAATCGGAGACAGGGTAAAAATAGGAGATGTTACAGGAGATATAATAGAGAAAACCCTTTTTTTAACCCGTATCAGGACGATAAAAAATGTGGATATTACCATGCCAAATGCCATGATACTGGGAAGCCATATTACAAATTACAGCACTGCTTCTCAGGAACCGGGGCTAATACTTCATACAACAGTTACGATAGGTTATGATGTTCCCTGGAAAGATGTGCATAAACTCCTTATAGAAGCAGCTCTTGCAACAGAAGATATTTTAAAAGAACCTGCACCGTTTGTGTTACAGACCAGCCTCGATGATTTTTACGTAAGCTATCAGTTGAATGCATATACAAATAAACCTAACAGTATGGCCAGAATTTATTCGGAGATTCACCAGAATATTCAGGATAAATTCAATGAAGGAGGAGTAGAAATCATGTCTCCTCATTACAGGGCCATGAGAGACGGTAACCAGACTACTGTTCCTGCCGGTTATCTTCCTGAAAACTACAGTCCTCCTGCCTTTAAAATTTTCCGGGAGGAAAAACCTTGAGCACTGTAAACATTTTATAACTGTTGCAATTAAGTAATAATTAATAATGTCATAATATATTCAAGATGTAATATATAGTTTAAATGGTTAATAATTTATCAAGTATTATACATTACGAGTTACTGAAAGTGTTCATCAGTCAGCTTTTATTGGAGTTTATAAAAAATATAACTATAGTGTATTTTATTAAGTTATTAGAATTTACTGACCTGAGCATATAAGCATTTTATAAACGTTTTCCTCCCGTCACGCTTCACGCGCCACGTGTTATGCGTCATGAGAGCATATATGTATTATT
>JBEHWP010000904.1:0-2718 GCA_040217665.1 Vulcanimicrobiota bacterium | reverse complement strand
GTTGTTTCCTTCGGAACTTCGAAGTAAGTATCATTGAAGGTTTTTAACATGAGAGCTTTTTCTTTCTCTGAAACTATATCCATATCCTTAAGGAGACCTTCAGGATTACGAATTATCCATTTCAAAGATTCTTCTATATGAAGAGTCATATTTTCTATGACATATTCCGTAAAACAGTCTCCGTCATAGGAAAATTTCACACACAGCTCTCTGCCGGGCACAATGATTAAATTCAGAGGATAATTGGTTTTTTCATAAGCTTTAAGATCGCTCATCACTATAGATTTACCCTCACGGGCATGTTCATCAAAGGGATAATTCTCAAAAACGAAAAGACTGTAAAAAAGTGATTCTCCCGGAGGGATACTGCTCAAAGACTGTATCTTATTCAGAGATATATGGCTGAAATTATTCCCCTCCTGTATGGCATTATGAATATGTTTAATATTATAAAATACAGATTCTTCCGGACTGAGCTTTATTCTCATAGGGATGGTATTTATAAAGAGTCCTATCATGTTTTCAACATCTGTAAGTTCAGGGGGCCTTCCTGAAACAACGGTACCGTAGAGTATATCTTCAGAACCGCAGTATGCAGAAAGTACCGAAGACCAGGCACACTGAAGAAGAGCATTAATAGTTACTCCTCCGGAACTGGCAAATTTCTGGCATTCGGCAAAGAAATCTGCAGGAATATAATGAAAATATTCCTGCAGATTTTCTATGGATTTGTGAATGTCCGGACGGGACATGTTTACCGTAAGAGGAGTTGGGACGGAAAAATCTGAAAGACCCTTCTTCCAGTAATCAGCCGTTTTCTCTCTGTCCTGTTCGGACAGCCATTTTATATAGGCTTCAAAAGGTTTTACAGGTTTCATAGAGAAAATTTCTTTATTTATAATGGCTTCATATCGCCTATTAAGTTCCTGAAGTATTAAAGGCATTGACCATCCGTCTATGAGGATATGATGAACAGTCCATATAAATCTGTATTCATTATTCCCGAGGATGAAGAGATGAAGATAACTCAGAGGAGGATTGGTGAGATTAAAACCTTTAAGTCTTACATTTTTCCTGACATCTTCTATTTCCCCTTCCTGCTTTTCTCTGTCTCTTTCACTGAGATCCATTATATACCACGGAAGAGAAATGGTTCTGTAAACTACCTGGAAGGGAGCTTCTCCGTCTTTCCAGACAAAACCTGTGCGCAGGATGGGATGAGAGGAAAATATACCCTTCCATGCTTCTTTAAGGGCATTTATCTTGAGATCTCCTCTGTAAGTCCATGAACTCTGAGTGCAGTATTGATCTGAAGATGGATCGGACAGGGCATGAAAGAGAAGGCCTTCCTGAAGAGGTGAAAGGCCGTATATTGCCTCAACAGACGAAGAATCGCTTATGCCGTCAAGGAAAGATTGAGACACATCGGCAAGAGGGAAATCGGAAGGAGTAAAATGTTTTCTCCCGGGTTCAATACAGTGATTGATTATCCCTTTCAGACTTTCCATGAAATGACTGGCCAGATGTTCAAGTTTTTCTTTTTCCCAGATATGACAGCTGTATCCGAAAATCATGGATAAAGAACCGGCGGAAACAAAACCGTTAATATCCAGAAGATTTATGATACTGTTCCGGGGGGATACGGCATTCCCCGTATCTTCTTCACTGCCGGAGAGTAATTCACCTTCTGCTATACTCCCGTCAAGCTGTCCCAGATAATTAAAGGCAACTCTCTTACATTCCAGTTCTTTCAGTTCTTCTTTTTTATCAGAAAGACATCTCAGAACTCCGTAAGAAATACCATTATCGGGTACGGCTCTCAGGGTTTCCTTTACGGATTTTATAACAGTCCCGTATTCCATGGAAGGACTCTTGAGATGAACAGGGAATATGGTAGTAAACCATCCCACTGTACGTGACAGATTAACATCTCCGATAGTTTCATCTCTTCCGTGTCCCTCCAGGTTTATCAATAAATCCGACACATTAAAAGAACGGCTCCATGCAAGTAAAAGGGCGGAAAGCAGTATATCATTAATCTGTGTGTTATAGACAGAAGGAACGGTATTTAATAAAAGCTCCGTATAATGACCGGACATGGAAACTTTGTAGTTTCTTATGTCAGAGTATGTGGACTCTTTATATTGCACGGGAACAGCAGAAGAATCTTTAAGAAGGGAAAGCCAGTAATCACTATGGGTTTCTGCTGCGGAAACATAACCTTTCAGAGTCTCTGACCAGTCCCTGTAAGAAGAAGTCTTTTCAGGCAGAGAAACCGTCAATCCAGAAGAAAGCTTTTTGTATATATTATGAAAATCTTCTATGATTATTCTCCATGATACCATATCTATACAGAGGTGATGTACTGCCATAAAAAGTCTGTCATGGCCGTCTCTATGACCTTTAAAGAGTGCCGCCCCCATGACAGGCCCGTATGTAATATCGAAAGAACCCTGGATAGAAGTGCACCTTTCCGTAATGAAAGCGGAAATATCTTCTGTCACAGACGAAAGCTCTATAAGCTGAACCGAAACAGAACTTTTTTCAGGTTTTTCATAGTATTGAATCCATGGCTCTTCTTTTTTAAATCTCAGTCTCAACCCGTCATGATGGGTTACCAGAAGGTTCAGAGTTTTTTCTATGATTTCTCTGTCTCCCCCCTGTTTCAGTGTAAAGAGAAAAGCCTGATTGAAATAATTGAATTCTTCAAATCCCTGT
>JBEHWP010000903.1:0-2720 GCA_040217665.1 Vulcanimicrobiota bacterium | reverse complement strand
GCCAGATCTCTGAGCGGAGAAATGCTGGAAGCAGACAGTCTGTACTGGAAAAGTAATGAAAAGCTCTCCGTAGGTGAAGGCAATATAAAACTTGCCCAGGGTGTTAACCTGGCAGAAGCAGACAGAATGAAAGGTGACATTAATTTTGATACCTATACTATGGATGAAAATGTTATATTAATAGTAAAACTCAAAGGAAAAGAGGGGAAATAAGTGCAGATAAAAGTAGAAAATTTAGTGAAAACCTATAAAGGCAGAAAGGTTGTGGACGGAGTTTCTTTCGATGTGTTTACAGGAGAAGTTGTAGGGCTTTTAGGCCCCAACGGCGCAGGTAAGACTACTTCCTTTTATATGATTGTAGGCCTTATAAAACCCCAGTCCGGCAGAGTTCTTCTTGAAGATGAAGATATTACCAGACTTCCTATGTATCAGAGAGCAAGAAAAGGTATAGGTTATTTGCCCCAGGAATCTTCCATATTCAGAAAATTAACTGTAAGGGATAATGTTATGATTGTATGGGAGAATTATCCCTTTTCCAGGGAAGAAAAAGAAGAAAAATTAAAAGATCTCCTTGAGGAATTTTCTATTGCCCATCTTGTGGAGCAACCTGCTTTTACCCTTTCAGGCGGAGAAAGACGGCGTCTTGAACTTGCAAGGGCAATCGCTACAAATCCTTCTTTTTTACTGCTCGATGAACCTTTTACAGGAGTGGACCCCATTGCTGTAGCAGATATTCAGGAAATAATTTCTCATCTGAAAGAAAGAGGTATAGGTATATTAATTACCGATCACAGTGTAAGGGAAACCCTTGCAATTACCGATAGAGCGTATATAATAAGAGATGGAAACATATTGATTTCAGGTACTTCCGAAGAGGTGGCAAATAATCCTGTTGCCAAAAAGTTTTATCTCGGAGAAGGTTTTTATATGGATACTTCTACTCTGAAATAAGGTGTATTATTATGACATTAAATGTTAAGAACAGTATAATTTCTAAAAAATATATACTTAATCTTACTCTTGTAGACAGATATATTGTAAATGAACTTACGGGGCCCTTCTTTTTCGGCCTTTCTGCTTTTACTCTTCTCTATGTTTCATGTGGTCTCTTTTTTCAGATGGCCAAATTAATTACAGAAGCAGATGCGTCGGTCGGTGTGGCCATGAAATTTCTCATTAACAGTCTCCCTCAAATACTTATTTATACTCTTCCCATGTCAATTCTTCTTGCTTCTTTGCTTGCTTTCGGAAGACTTTCGTCAGATTGTGAAATAATAGCTTTCAGAGCTCATGGCATAAGCTTATACCGGTTGATTATACCTGTTTTATTGATGGCTTTTGGTCTTACTGTTCTCTCTCTTTTATTTAATGAATTTATTGTTCCCAATTCCAGCTATGAAGCAAGGAAGATCGTCGTTGACGTGCTTGCCAGACAGAAGCTTCAGGAGATGAGTTCCAATCTTGTTATAAGAGAAACCTCTGAAGACGGCATAGAGAGAATCATTTATGCGAAAAAATACAGCTTAAAAGAAGGTATTATGGAAGATGTTGTAGTAAACGAATATATGGGGAAACAGCCTGTAAGGGTGACCTATGCAGATAAAGCATTATGGGAATGTAATTCGTGGTCTCTTATAGGAGGCAAAACCTATTCCTATGATACGGACGGGAAAGTAAATTCTCTTATAAGTTTCAAAAGGACTACTATGAGTGTGAAAAAATCTCCTATGGATATATCAAATACACAGAAGTTTCCTGAAGAGATGAGCAGCAGAGAAATAAAGGAAAGAATAGACAGAGACAGGAAAATGAATCTTGATTATCACTGGCTTGAAGTGCAGTACCATGCCAAGTTTTCCGCTCCTTTTGCCTGTGTGGTTTTTGCCATGATTGGTGTTCCTTTCGGGTTACGTCCCCATAGAAGTTCTTCTTCTGTAGGATTCGGTGTTTCTCTGGTTATTATCTTCTTCTATTATATTATGATGGTAACCTTTGCTACTATCGGAAATTTTAATGTTTTACCTCCTTTTATTGCCTGCTGGATGCCCAATATAATTTTTGGTTCAGTCGGCTTCTATCTTATAAAAAAGGCTGCTGGCTAAAGGCGGTGTTTGTATGTTAGGTGCATTTTTCAGGATTTTTATGCTCTTAGTTCTTAGCGGCGTTATTTCCTATGTAGGTGATTACATGGGACATAAAGCCGGCAAGATGAAACTTACTGCCTTCGGTATAAGACCGCGTAAGACTTCGAAGGTTATCGCAGTAGGAACAGGTGTTTTAATTACAATTGTAACTCTTTTAATTCTTCTTCTTTTTTCCAATCAGGCAAAAATTGCTTTACTCGGTCTTGAGAAGATACAGCAGGATATATATAATCTGGAAGAGAGAAAGACACAACTGGAAGAGGTTTTATATGATCTTGAAAAGAGGATAGGAGACATAAAGGAGAGAGTCAGCATTTACCCTATGGTTTTTGAAGCTACACAGCCACTTGCTTATGGCGTTATAAAGAAACATACGTCAGAAAAAAAAATAATAAGTACTTTTGAAAAAATGAAAAAAAAAGTAGCAGTAGAATTTTATAATAAAAATGATGAACTTGCAAGAATAGTTATGTCCCGCGGATTAAAAACACCGGAAGATTTAAACGGCAGAACTATAATCTTTTTTAATTCCGGAGAATTCATTACCTATCTCAAGAATGTAAATAATGACCGGGT
>JBEHWP010000902.1:0-2724 GCA_040217665.1 Vulcanimicrobiota bacterium | reverse complement strand
TCCCCATGTGGATATTTTTTTCCCTTCACTAGATAATTTTATCACACATGACTTTCCTAAATCCGTAACAAAAACATTTCCTTTACTATCTATAGCTATATCTACAGGGGATAAAAAGAGATTTTTATCAGATCCTTCTCCCCCCCAGCTTGACTGATGCTGACCTTCACTGTTAAATTTTACTACCCTTCCGTTTCCGGCATCACATACATAGATATTTCTGTATTTATCTACTGTAACACCCCGTGGCGCTGAAAATTGACCTATTCCTCTCCCTTTTACACCCCATACACTTATAAGCTTTCCTTCGGAATTAAATTTCTGAACCCTGTTATTTTCCGTATCTACTACCGTTACTTCTCCTTCTTTATCAACGGCTATACCCTGCGGAAATCTGAAATCTCCGGCGCTTTTCCCCGATTTACCCCATGACAGCATAAAAGTGCCGTCATGTTTGAATTTCTGTATTCTGTGATTATTTGTATCTGTAACATAAAGGTTTTTATTTTTATCGGCACCAATATGGGAAGGTCTGTCAAAACACCCTTCACCTTTACCCTGTTCACCCCATTGCATAATAAATTTACCTGTATCACTGAATTTTTGTATTCTGCCGTTACCGCAATCTACAACATATATATTTCCGCTTCCAACTACTTCTATGCCTACTGGATTGTTAAACAATCCTCCGCCGCGATTATTGTAGTTATAAGCCAGACCTGCAAGTGTCATAGATATAATAATTGCAGAAATCACCATTACTATGAAATAATTTTTCATAAAATTTACCCCTCCTTTTTAGTCTGTAAAATCAGAAGAACTATCATATATGGGTCTGTGTAAAGATCTATCTTCAGGAACCGGCTCGTGTGAACAGGCTGCAATGGCATTACTCAGTATATCATATATATCTGTAATATATCGTATGTTTTTACTGGTAATTAATGTTTCCATAGAGTAATCGGTCATTATATTGAGCTTATAAAACGGATAGGTTATAAATGGAGTTATTATTGATATATAGATAAGTAAAAGAAATATATGTCCATATGCTTTCATAAATTTTTGATCGTAAACGGAAGAAGCATATAAATTATAGGCTATTGCAAGACATATAATTACCGTACATATTTCAATCGGTATAAGCCTTACTTTTATAATCTCAATATTTGCAGATGAAACATTATTGAATAAAAATACTCTGCCCCTTATTGTAACTCTGTCTGCGGATATGAATATATTATCATCTTGATGTAATATTTTTTCCATAACCTTCACCTGGCTTCTCTAAAGATTTGTAAGAAAATAACCCTGGCAAATTATCAGAACAGTTATTATCCTCACGTCACGTGTGACCCATTATGCGTCACGATATAGAGTGTAAATATGATAAGGTTATTTCTCGACAACCCCTTAATAGCCGGTCAATCCGGCTTTATTTATTATCTTTAAATCCAAGAGATGATAATACCCTGGAAATTCCTGTTTTCTTCTTTTCCTCTGTTTTTTTCTTTATTATTTTCATATATTCCATAAGTTCTGTTTTTATAAGGGGATTTTCTGTATCTTCAATATAATTTTCAAGTTTTGTCAGTGCATGTTCCATTAAATCACCTCTGTAACAGACTTCCAGGAAAGATTTGTAATATTTTAATTCATCTCTGTTAAGATTTATAGCTGTTTCAATATGCTCTATTCCGTCTTTATATTTACTTTCCAGCATATATATCTGTCCCATATACCATTCTGCTTCAGGTTGATTTTTATTATAACGAAGGGATTTTATCAATTCCTGCTGTGCTACATCCGGTTTCCCGAATTTGAAATAGAGACTGCCCAGTAGAAAATAATAATCACCTTCCTGAGGAGAAAGGAATATGGCTTTTTTATAGGCCTGTATTGCCATATTAAGTTTTTTTGCTTTTTCGTAAACCTGTCCCAGTATTGCAAAGCCCCTGGCATTTTTAGGATCATACATTACTGCTCTCTCAAGATATCTGACTGCATAATCCAGATTGTCCATAAGTAAATAACATTCCCCTATACCTCTGTTTGCTTCAGCCATTTTAAGATCTGCCCTGAGAGCTTCTTCAAAATATTTAAAAGCATGATTTACATTTTTCAATTTAATATAAATTGTTCCCATATCACAGTAAGTATCTGCAAGAAGGGTCGGGTCATTTGCTCCGCCCTGTTTTGCAATATTAATGACCTTTTCGAAAGAACCGAGAGATTCCTGATAAAGACCTTTCTGAAGATAGGCTTTACCCAGATAACTGTAGGCAAGCTGGTTGTTCTGGTCAAGACTGATAGATTTTTCATATTCTCTTATGGCCAGATTGGTCATTCCCTGCTGGGCATAGGCTTTCCCGCGCAGATTATAATTAAGGGCAGAATTGGGATCCATCTCTATGGCTTTCCCCAGTTCTTTTATGGCTTCTCCTATATTTCCCCGTGCTTCAAGGGCTACTCCCATGGCTCTTCTTATGTCGGCGCCATCAATACCGAGCCTTATTACTTTTCGTAATTCTTCTATGGCAGGTCCATGGTGGTTTAAAAATATATAGGTCATTCCAAGATCTTTTCGCTTTTTAGGGCTCAAGGGATCTGTCAGAACTGCTGATTGAAAATGTCTCAGGCTGTCGGCAAGTCTGTTCTTTTTTACATATAAATGACCGAGTATACTGTGACTGTCAGAGTCATTGTAATTCAGAGAAAAAGCTG
>JBEHWP010000901.1:0-2729 GCA_040217665.1 Vulcanimicrobiota bacterium | reverse complement strand
AAAGCACCTATAAGAGCACCGAATTTTGCATCTCCTCCTCCTATAGGAGGTAATTCTTCATCTTCTTCCCTGAATATGGATGCACTAATAAAAGAAAGTAAACCGGATACAGCACCGAAAAAAACTGGTTCCTTCTGATTGGATAATCGTAAATATTCCGAATATATTTCTTCTCTGTATATATCTTTAATAATATGTATAAGAAAAGAAAAGAGAAGAATTAAAAAAAATGCAAGAAAAAAAACACCGGCAAAAGCAGCAGAAAGTCTGTCTTCACCATAATTAATTAACTTTATAAAAGCTATTGAAAAGCCTATTATAAAGGTTAAAAAAAATGGTATACCTATGGCATCCCAGTTTTTAAAAATCCACAGAAAAAAAGATTTTACATAAAGGTAAACATATGTTCTATCCGGCAGAGAAGGCATGGTAAATAAATTTTTTATAAATAATTTTAACTCTTTTACGAAATCTGAAAAAAATAAAAGTATAATTCCAAACCAGAATATAAATACAAAAAACATATATCCTGTTACAATACCGAGAAGAGAATCCTTTACACCGGGTTGAGGAAGAAATAAACTGAAGAGAAAACCTGCTATTACACCGGAAAAGGTTAATCTGTCAAAAATAAGCTGATACTTCAAATCTATAAAGAATATTATTACCATAAGAGAAGCAAGAACCAGATATTTTAACAGAAGAAGTGTAAATCCAAACTTGAGGTAAAAAGCAACAAACATAAGAGCTGTAACAAATTCAACTAAAAAATACTGAGGAGATATAGATTTTTTACAATTCCTGCATTTTCCGCCAAGTAAAATAAAACTTATAAAAGGAATATTATCGTAAGCGTTTATTAAAGCATTACAATCCGGACAATGGGAACGTTCTACGGCAAGGGGCAGGTATTTAGGAAGTCTGAATATACATACATTCAGAAAACTGCCTGTAAGAGAACCATATAAAAACATACAGAGCACATTAAATAAAATTAAAATCAACCTCCTGAGTTGATGATTATTATAATTTCTATAAAAATACTCTTTATCCTTCACTATTCCTTCTGTACAAAAAAAATAAAAGAGAGAAGATGTCTTCTCTCTTTCATACTAACTAAAACTAAAACTATTTAAGTATAAGACCCTGACCCGGTGCATACTGAGGATAACCGTTAATTGAACCAGCAGAAACGTGGGAAGATGGTCCACTACACCACATTGTAAAATTATCCGGCACTGTAGCCATAGTATATCCGTAAGATGATGCATCACGGTAAGACGGGCATACAGGTATAGTCTTCATATAACCACCACCGGCGTTGGAACTTGTAAGAGTAACCAGTGCTGTTGGATATGTACCGGTATTATCAGTGGCGTACATTTCAAGTGCAGTAGCAAGGTTTTTAATGTTAGATTCACAGGCTGCTAACTGACCCTGAGCACGAGCTTTCAAGAAGTTAGGCACCAAAATAGCTGCCAGAATGGCAATAATAGCAATAACGATCATGAGCTCAATCAATGTAAAACCTTTTTTGTTTTTCACAATTTCACCTCCTCTCATTACGGAATTTTTAATTTCAATTTTTTGTCTATATACAATATACCCATTAAAAAAATTTTTTAGACATGAATTTTTAAAAATTTAAAAATAAAAAATTTTTCTTAATAAAATGGCTTTAAACCTGATAAAATTCAGAAAAATTTATCTTTACTCAAAATATCTTTTAACTTATCGAGGGATTTCTTTATTAATCTTGAAACATGTTTCTGAGAAACACCCAGTTTTTTTGCAATTTCTATCTGTGTAAGATCTTTATAAAAGAAAAGGAATATAGCATCTTTTTCCAGTATTTTTAATTGTTCTATTGCCTGTATAATAGCAATTCTATCTTCTACCGGTAATTTAAACGTAACATAACGCTGACTTTTTATGCGGTCAATAAGAGGAAAATTAAAATTCTCTGTTTCCCTGTCAGATTTTGTTCCGTCAAGAGACGTTATCTTAAAGCTATCTACTGCCTTTAATATTTCACTTATACCTTCCTCTTTTATGTTACAGAAACCGGCTATTTCAGGAAGCGTCGGAGGGCGGCCCAGTTCCCTGGTCAGTTCTTCTATTGCTTTTATTATCTGTACATATATGCTCTGAATCCATCTCGGTCTTTTTATAATACTGCTCTTATCCCTCAAATAATGTCTTATTTCACCACGAATTTTATGGGTGGCATAGGTGCTGAACTTTACATTTTTTTCACTGTCATATCCGTCAACAGCTTTAATGAGACCTATATAACCTACCTGAATTAAATCATCTATAGTCTCTCCGCTGTCCTGATAATTTTTAGCGATATATCTTACAAGACTGAAATTATTCAATACTATCTGATGACGGAGTTCTATATTCTTCGTCTGACTATATTTTTTTAAAAGGTCGGCATTCATATATTCATTGGTAAAATTTTCACCGACAAAATTTTCACTGACAAAACTATCATTTTCTTCATCAGATAAATCATTATAATCTTCATCCGCAAAGCCTTCTTCTCCATGTATATCACTGTTTTTATCAACAGTTCCATATTGTTTTTCACCGTTAAGCTCATCATGGTCATTATCATATTTATTATTTGAAGGAAAATTTTCAGATGTCATACTTCTCCCGCATAAATCATTGTTAGTTTTTATAAATTAATATATGTTTCGTGACGCGTGACGCGTGACGCGTGA
>JBEHWP010000900.1:0-2730 GCA_040217665.1 Vulcanimicrobiota bacterium | reverse complement strand
AATAAAGGGCTCAGAATGTCTTCAGGCGACATAATCACTTATCTGAACTCTGATGATCTGTATTTGCCTGATACATTAACGCATATTAATTCTTTCTTTAAGCTAAATCCTTATGCAAAATGGGTTACAGGAGATTATATCATCATAGATGAGAAGAATAAAAAAATCCAATCTTTTGTAGTTACATATAAAAGATTACTGAGGTTTATACCAACATTCACAATGTTATCCTTCACTAATTTTGTAGTTCAATCAAGTACCTTCTGTAGAAGAGAAGTTATCGATGAAACAGGTTTTTTTGATGTTTCGTTACATTATGCTATGGACTATGATTACTGGTTAAGAATAATAAAACAATATCCTTTATACGTTATAAATAAACCACTTTCTGCTTTTAGAATTCATAAATCATCAAAAAGCAGTTGTAAATATCAAATGCAATTCAAAGAAGATTTATATATCTCTACAAAACATAGTAATAATAAATTAATACATGTAATGCATAAAATTCATAATCAATTAATTGTGTTATCTTATAAACTATTAAAATAAAGACGACTTTTTATGAAAATTCTATACGATCATCAAATATTCAGCTATCAGAAATTGGGAGGAGCTTCACGATATTTTTATGAACTGATGAATGAATTCAATAATATTGAAGAGATTGATTTCCATCTGGCCATATTTTATTCGGATAATGAATATCTAAAAAATGCTGCTTTTATGAAATGTAGAGATTTACTGAAAAATATACAATTTAATGAACGAATCAGATTATTTAAAATTTTTTTTATATATTTAATAAATAAATGGATCAGTAAAAAATTAATCTATACGGAAAACTATGATATTTTTCATCCTACTTTCTATGATCCTTATTTTTATCCTCTTACAAAACCTTTTGTTTTAACTATACTGGATATGATACCTGAAAATTTTCCTGATATGTTTTCTTCCAGATGTCTGTATTCCAGATTTATAACCAATAAGTGGATAAAAGCAAAAAAAATACTGGCACAGAAAGCCAGTAAAATCATTGCTATTTCAGAACATACTAAAAAAGACATTATAAAATTTTATGGTATTGATGAGAAAAAAATAGACGTTATACATTTAGGTAATTCATTAAAACAATCTAACACTGTAATTTCTCATACTATTAAACTACCGGATAAATATGTACTTTTTGTCGGTGCCAGAAGTCGTTATAAAAATTTTGATAATTTTATAAAAGCAATGGAAAAAATATTAAAAAACTATAAAAAGTTAAATATAGTCTGTACAGGTGGAGGAAAATTTACTTCAGAAGAAATTAAATTATTTATAAAACTTGGTATTAACGATAGAATTCATCAATACAGCGTTAATGATAATATGTTAGGCATTATGTATAAAAATGCCATTGCTTTAGTTTTCCCATCTCTTTATGAAGGATTTGGGCTACCTGTTATAGAAGCTTTTTCCTGTAGTTGTCCTGTCGTATTGAACAATTCAAGTTGTTTTCCTGAAATAGCAGGAGACGGAGCAATATACTTTGACGGAAATGATATAGAAGCAATACAAAATATTATAGAAAAAGTGCTGTGCAATAAATTACTCAGAGAAGAACTTATTTGCAAAGGCAGGGAAAGAGCTAAAGTATTTACATGGGAAAATACTGGTAGAAAAACTTTTTCTTTGTATAAAAATACAGTAAAATCTATATAAATTCTAACTGATATCTTCATTCCACTTGAGTTTACTGAATTTTGTATAATGAAAAGATCGCAGTTATAGTTGCCCAATAATTAAACTCAGGAAAATAAGATCTTTCTAAAGGAACTTTAAAGATAAAAATAGAAATATAGAATATAATTTAAAATTGGGAGGTTTATATTATGGATCAGACTAATATCTTTAATCTTGTTCAGAATGGTAATCTGAAGGAAGTTAAAGCTTTACTCGATAAAGATCCCGGCACAGTAAATCTCAAAGACAACCATAAATGGACTCCTCTATATTATGCTGTATCTAACTCTGATATAAAAATGGTAAAACTTCTTATATCAAAAGGTGCCCATCTTAATATCCATGCAAATATGGGAGAAACTCCTCTCCACCTTGCAAATAATATTGAAATAGCAGAATATCTGGTTTCACATGGCTGTGATGTAGACCTGCAGGATAATTCCAGGCTAACTCCTTATGATCTTGCACTGAATGAACGTAACGTGAAACTGGGAGGTTTCCTTTTATCTAAAAGTACCAGAACCGGCAGAATGAGATTGATTGAAGAAGCAGAATGTGAAGATGCTTACAATGAAATATAATCTGACAGAAAAACAACAATTCACATAACCTGACCGGAACAGCAAGTCTATAAAAAAATTGATAGCCAGGTAAATGACCATCTGGATCAATTTTGCTATTTAAATTCAATACTTTCGTGGTCAAACCTGCCTTTATTGTTCAATTTTATCTCTTTTAAATAAAGAAAACACAATGGATATCTTAAATCCGAAATTTCAAAGGAATTTTTCAGGAAAAATAAATTCTAATCTCCATTTTTTATTATCATTTTTTTGACTTTTTTATCTTTATATACTCTTCAGTCGCTTCACTATAAGCATTTTCCATGATGATAGCAACTTTCTTATTAGCTCTTATACTTTTGGCAGTCAGGTCAAACATAGTATTGAGGGTATCATTTAAGGTATGAAACCCGACTCTTACTTCTTCACGAAGAAA
>JBEHWP010000899.1:0-2733 GCA_040217665.1 Vulcanimicrobiota bacterium | reverse complement strand
AAAATAAGAGCTACTGAGGTGAGAATAAATAATACATATATGCTCTCGTGACTCGTAAAACTTTACGCTTTACGAGAGATTATCAGTAGAATAGGACTGAACCGGCCATGACAGTCAGAGCAAAAGGTGAACCTGCATGCCGTAAAAAATGGTTTGACAGATAGACAGAAAAAATTGTATAATAAATTGTTTCAACAGAAACAATTTCTAAAAAAACAAAAAAGAAAGACCTGTAAAGAATGAAAAAACTCAAAAAAGTAGACTGTGTACAGATATTTATAACAGACCTTAACGGAAGGCTCATGACATTACAGGTAAATCCTGAGAATATAGAAGAATATATTAAAAACGGAATTGGTTTTGACGGCAGTTCTATTGCCGGCATAAGCAGAGTTGATGATAGTGATCGTTTAATATGTCCCGTCAAAAGCAGCTTTAAAATCATAAAATTAAAAAATGAAAAAGTAGGTTTCTTTATAGGAAAAATCTACAACAAGAACGGTTCCAGAGCGAAATCCGATCCGAGATATGTACTTGAAAAGGTTATCAAGCAAGGTAAATCCGAATTTGGATTTACCTTTCTTGTAGGCCCCGAATATGAATTCTTTTTATTTAACAGTGAAGATTTTAATGGAAATATTTACACAGACAGGGTCGGTTATTTTAATGCAGATCCGTCTGATAAAGGCAGTGATGTAAGAAAAAATATTGTCAATGTATTAACCGGTTGCGGTGTTAAATTTGAAAAAGCCCATCATGAAGTAACACCTTCACAGCATGAGATCAATCTCTGCCCGGAAAACCCCTTAAAAGCTGCAGACAGGACACTGTTATTCAGTTATATAACCAGAAAAATTGCAAAGGAACATGGCTATCATGCGACCTTTATGCCAAAACCTTTTGACGAACAGAACAGAAGTGCTTTTCATATACATCTATCCATGCAGAATATAGATGGAGAAAACATGTTTTATAGTGCCGATGCACCATATAATCTCAGTGAAGTGGCAAGACAGTTTATAGGAGGAATAATGAAATATGCAAGGGAAACATCTATCATTATGGCTTCAATCTATAACTCTTACAAGGCTTATATTGTTGAAAAAGAAGCTCCGATTACTATAGGATGGGGTATAAAAAACAGAAGTTCCATGATAAGAGTTCCTTATTTCAGCAGACCTGATAATATGAGAATAGAGCTGAGAAATCCCGATCCGGCAGGGAATGTATATCTCCAGATAGCAACTTTTATAGAAATGGGTTTACAGGGTATCAGAGAAAAACTCGACTGCGGGAAGCCTGATACAGGTAGCACCTATAGAAAAAACAAATCTATTAAAGTAATTGACAGGCATTTTCTTCCCAAAAGTATGTTTGAAGCACTCGTAGAAGCTGAACAAAGTGATTTTATGCGAAAATCCCTGGGAAAAGAAATTTTTGAACACTATATGTATTTAAAATTAACAGAATGGGAAGAACACAGAACTCTGGTTACAGGGAGAGAATATAAAAAATATCTTTCCATATAAATTATTTACTGAATACCGCTCCAGATAAATTCATACCCATTTCTAAAACCTGTCCCTGACCGGACTCTTCCGGAAAAGATATGATCCTCTTGTGTGGCAAACTGGTTTTGCAGACTGTTTATATTTTGCGTCTATATAATTTACAACTCTCTTTTAATACGGCATATCTTTTCCTCCAGAGCCCGGACAGGGACAGGAGCGTGTTCCATATTTTTGCATACCAATTTACCTGTTACGATACTTAGGAACTGTCTGAAAATAATTACACCATAGTTATAATTTATATCGTGATGCGTAAAGCGTAACGCGTAACGCGAGGTTACTTATTGTTCCAACAATTTGCCGGAGTTATTTTTCTTGCAGTCCTTATTCTGGCATTTTTTTCTCAGTGGAAAATTTACCCTCGTCATAATAAGGAATATAACCTGCCGGACCTGTATCGGTACCGACAACAGATCTCACAACAAGGTTAATCTGAGGTGATATATATTTACGGAGATTCCGCTCTATCTTTTTTACCTGTTCAGGTTTTATATTAACAGGTGTTCTCGCTATGGCAAAAACATTTATTTTCTTATTTTCTTTTATATAATGAAATTCAACAAGGCTTACTCCTTTAATCTGTATCAACTGGCTTTTCAGGCCTCTTTCCAATCTTTTTTCCCATAAAATTACATGCTGCGGTTTTACTTCATCTTCTTTCTCATAGACAAATTTTTCAGCATCCGCGTCAACTGTAATGATTGATCTTATTACAAGATAAATCTCTTTACCTGTTTCTTTCTGAATATGTTCGTCTATGGAAGCTATAAGCTCAGGTCTGATGACTTCAGGAGTCTGGACTGTTACAAGTATCAAAAGGTCATCTTTATGTTTACCTCTGATTATATCTGTTATCTGGGCTCCAGATATATCATGAAGATCTTTACTTATAATTCCGGCTATATTCTGAAGGAATTTTGCTTCTTCCTGTGCATGCTGATGTTTTTTTATTTCTTCTTCTTTACGTAAAAGCTCTTCCCTGTTACGTTTAATCTCTTCTTCACTTATAAATACGGGGCCATTTTTATCCGAATCCTTGGAAATAAGAGAACGGATTATAAGCTCTATACGACTATCCACTTGTTTTTTAAGGTCTTTCTCTATATCATCAATCTGTGAAGGTGTAAATTCATAATGGGTCAGTACTGTTGCCATAACTTCT
>JBEHWP010000898.1:0-2736 GCA_040217665.1 Vulcanimicrobiota bacterium | reverse complement strand
TGAAAGGAAGTGAAAAAATAATCCGAGAATAATAAAGACAGGCAGGATAGAAAGAAAATCTTTTTTATCCGATACTTTAATAAGACGAAAACGAATTAACAGATATGTCAGAAGAACCAGAAAAATAAATGCAAAAATCATGCTATTTCACCTGTAATTTAGTTTAGAAAGGAAGTTTATTTATGAAAATTAAAATTATTTTAATTATTCTAATTATGTTACATATATATTTAAAATCTCCTTGTGAAGGTAAAGAAAAATTTCAGAATCTCCGCGGGTGGAATGTCGTAAAAATGGATATGACAGCAGATGAAGTGAAAAAATCCCTGAAAGGAGCATCTGTTTCTTTCGAAGAAAATATGTTTTCTAAAACAGGAGATATTTATTTTACTCTGGATAAGAACGGATGGGAAGGAACTATTTATTTTAATGAAAAGAACAGAGTAAATCAAATTTTATTTCAGAGTCCTTTCATAAAAAATGAGGGGGAAGTAAAAAAGATAATAGATTCTTTTACAGTCATGTTCGGACAATCTCATGAAATAAAGGAGTTTCCTGTGTCAGACGAAGGAAGAAAAGATACATCTTATATATGGAAAAATGACTCTATCATGGTGGAGCTTACAGTGGCTTATTATAGAAATGAAAAAGAATGGGTTCTCTGGGAAATTTATAGACCGGCCAGATAATATGCTAAAATTGTCTGTCTGTTCTGTTCGATTTCCTGTATCGAATTCGAGGCTGTTCTGTTCGGAAAGAAGGCCGGCAAGTATCATTACACCAAATGGTTATTTTTCCTTTAATAAGATAGAACCGGGACTTTATATACTTTTACTTTCAAAAAAAGGTTACAGTTGATATTAAATCAGGTAAAACCAGATATTCCGGATATTTTGATGTGAATTATTCAAGCACCGTTACTGTAAATGGTTTTGAGTGATTTTATCTATAAAAAATTTATGCGTGACTTCTCATGTTATGAAAAAAACATATATGAAAAACTGGATGACTGTCAAATGAAATCAGTCATGGAAAAATATGGAATCAGGTTCCGTGACGAATTGCCCCGAAAAATACCGCTTCTGAGAACCCCTTTTTTACTGGAACTTTACTGTTATACCAGAAAGAAATTATCAAGCAAAAAATATGATTTTATTCATTTTCCCTCTTACAGAGGAGAAATAATCCGTAATTTCGTTACTGTCTCTGTGGCAGAATATGACAGTCTTTATCGTAAGGATAAAAAAAATCACAGCCTGTATACAGGCCGGATACTTCCCTTTATTGCATATAATATGGAAAAAGACCATATTTATGCCATAAGAATTGAAGATTTTAACGGTATTATAAATAAATATAATCTTTCGGAAGAGAAAAAAGAAGAGTTTTTAGAAAATTATTTCTTTTTGAGAAAAGATAGAGGAAATATTTCTTTTACTCATTTTGAGTTCAGAAATTATTTTTCTGCCATATATATAAAAGAAAAGATTGCGGAAGAGATTAATGGCAGTTCCCATGATTTTCCTGAACTATCATGCCGTCTCTTCACTCTTCCTTTAAGACACATGATTGGAGAAATTCTCTCTGAAAGATATGGTGAAAAGACGATTCTCGATTCCGTCCTTGACCGGCTCAGAGGAAGAGATTTTGATAAAGGGGATTATACGCTTCTGTGTTCTGTAATAGCCTGAAAGAGTGGGATAGTTTTACAGGTGAATGTATCAGGACATACCTCTGGCACAATGATGACGGAGATTTTGATGTTTTTGCCGTCAGTCCTGACGGAAAAAGACTTGCTGCAGGCGGTAATGGTATAATAAAGGAATGGGATATATTTAAAGGAAAGTTCCTCAGAAGTTATAAAGGACACAGTGCTTATATCTGGAAGTTATATTATGTTTCAGACGGCAGAGCAATAGTTTCTTACAGCAGTGATGAATTAAGAATTATATGGGATACGGATACAGGAGAAGCCGTTGAGATTGATGACTGGGATTCTTCGTGGTTTTCTTCTGTAACAGTTATTGTAAGTCCTGATGGTAAGAGGAGTTTATCTGAGAGCTATCTTCCGGGACATATTAAAGAATATAACGGAAAAACAGGGAAAATTTACAGGATTTACAGTGGACACTTTCCTGCTTCATATAGCCCTGACGGAGAGAAATTTATTTTTTCTTCCGGGAATTCCATTGAAGAGAGGTATGTGGAAAGCGGCGAGATAGTCAGAATTTATGAAAATCCATGTCCGGTAAAATTTCTGTGCTATAGCCCTGATGGAAATCATATTGTTTTTTTCCGCAGAGATAATACGATTGAACTGATGGATGTGAAAAATGGAGAAACCATTATGACTCTATATGTTGTTCCCGGGCTTTATATAAATGGTATAGATTTGAGTGATACCTTATTAAAACTGAATGATAAAGAGAAATTAATTTTGAAACAGTATGGAGCTATTACAGATAATTATAGTGAAAAGTGAAGAGTGAAAAGTGAAAAGAATAGGGAATTACACACTATTGACTGGAAATCTCCCTCTATATCGCTGATTACCGCTTCAGATAAGTTCATACCCATTTTAAAAACCTGTCCCTGTCCGGACTCTTCCGGAAAAGATATGATCCTGTTGCGTGGCAAACTGGTTTTGCAGACTGTTAATATTTTGCGTCTATATAATTTACAACTCTCTTTTAATACGGCATATCTTTTCCTCCAGAGCCCGGACAGGGACAGGAG
>JBEHWP010000897.1:0-2739 GCA_040217665.1 Vulcanimicrobiota bacterium | reverse complement strand
TGTTTCCACCTCCTACTCTTGCATCTACCAGGGTAATTAAAGAGATAAGAAATAATACTATTATAAAAATAATATAGAATTTTCTCATAAAATCACCTTTTTCTTTACGCTTTACCATGGATAAACTCTAAAAAACTCTGTGAAAGTTAATAATTATATTATAACATATAAAAAGGATTAATAAAGTTTTATGAAGAATATATTAAAATTATAACTATAATCGGTAAATTACAGGTTATAAAACATGTTAACCTTTGCACTTTTTGAATTTAAAACAAAAACACTTAATTCCTTTCATATTCCTCCTTATAAAGGTTCTACCTTTCGAGGAGCCTTCGGTCATACAATTAAAAAGATTGCCTGTGTAAAAAAACAGTCCGACTGTGATGGATGTCTCCTTAAAACAAAATGTATTTATTCTTATATCTTTGAAACACCTCCTCCTGAAGACAGTTCTATGATGAAAAATTATACTGCTGCGCCCCATCCTTTTATACTGGAACCGCCTCTTGAGGTAAAGACTGACTATGAAAAAGGAGAAAACCTGAATTTTTCCCTTGTCCTTACAGGGAAAGCTATAGATTACCTTCCCTATTTTATCTATGCCTTTGATGAAATGGGGAAAAACGGTATAGGAAGAGACAGAGGACGATATGACATAGAAGAGGTAATAAATCATAAAGCAGACTGGAAAAATGGAACTGTAATTTATGGTAGAGAAAAAAAACTCCTCTCACCTCCCAATATTTTAACTGACAGTGAATTTCATAATAACAAAGAAATTGATAAAATAACCCTTTCTTTTATTACACCGGTAAGAATAAAATATGAAGAAAAGTTTGTTAACACAATGGAATTTCATATATTTATGAGAAATATCCTCAGACGTATCAGTCTTCTCACATATTTTCACTGTAACAGTAAACTGGATGCGGATTTCAAGGATATAATAGAAAAAGCAACCGGTATATCTATAATAAAATCAAATCTTCAATGGCTTGATTGGGAAAGATATTCAAACAGACAGCAGAGCAGGATGAAAATGGGTGGTTTAACAGGGGATATTACCTTTACCGGTGATTTTAAAGATTTTTTACCTTATATTACAACAGGTAAATATATACACATCGGTAAAGGTGCAAGTTTCGGCCTGGGAAAATATGAAATTTATTTGTAAATAATTTCAACACAATTTAAATATTCTGATATGTTAATTCATTAGATTTAGTTCTTCTGTTAACATTCTTTTAATTGTATAATCCTTCCCCCTGAGATTAATAAGAGGGTCACGACCGTCTGTAGTATGGACTATAAGCACATCATTCATACTATTAGTTTCTATAGATATATTTCTTGTATTATCAGTTAAAAGAGGATAACATCCCATAGGAGATGATTCACAGTTATCAGGAACAATATCCCTGCATAACATGGTACCGTAATACTTAAAATAATTAATGCTTCCTCCACTGCTGTTAGATTGTATTACTATATCATCTTTTCCGTATATAATTCCTCTATAAATAAGTGTACCTGATGATGGCTTACGATATGCCATTCTGACACTTTTCTCGGAAAGAGCGATCATCTTTAGCTCTTCAAAAGAATGAATAAAATCAATTGTTTCCGTGGATAGAATACCGCCTGTTCCGTCAGGGGCTATGCCAAGCCATAGTTTATTACCGTAGATCTTATGATTGGCCAGTTCCAGTTTGACTCTGGTATTATTAAGACCCTGAGGATAATATACAGAAGGAGTGAGGGAAGCACCGCCGGGCATATCCTGTGCCAGACCGATCCAGCCCGTTTCAAACAGACCGACACTGGAAGGAATATAAATATCTTTATCAAGAGTTAATGTTATAGATCCTGTCACAGCCGATACACTCATACCAAGTTCATCCTCAATATGTTGAAAGAGAGAATTAGGATCATTGTTATAGCTCCAGAACCTGATATCAGGATAGTAATCAAAAAAATTTCTATTTTCCCCTCCAGAACCGGAAGCAGACGGATTATAATAGAAATCTCCGTAATTATTCAGAAAGGCTGTACAGTCTGCTTCGGAGAACCGTGCTATTCCGGCCTTATAGGAAGAGGTATGAACATAAGGGTCCGATGCAGTTGTTGTATAATCTGAATGGGGAATACAATAACATGTATTGGGATCATCATTCGGGTCATCAGGATCATCATATACATTATAGGGAGGACAATTAGGATCGTTCGGATCTGTTCTGACATTCGGATCAGCCGGATCGGTTCTGTATCTCCGTCCATTCGGGTCTGAGGCATCATAGGGATTGGCCGGATCATATTCAAAATATCCGACAAGATAAAATTTATCGGACGGAAGAGCATGACAGGCAGCTTTTCTGGCATCTATAATACCTTTTATATCTATAAAAGGAACTCTTACAGGTAAAGTATCAGTTTTTGTCATAATAGAATTAACATTAAAAAGATCCACTGTAGAACATGATGAAAGAAAACCTTCATAAAGATTTACATTTGCATTTGATATGGATATTTTTTTATTGGAATGAATACGTACAGGTGAAGGATTACTTTCATTACCTGTAAATTTCAGAGAAGGTACAGGATTACCACCCTGTATGGCTATATATCCTGATGAATAAACGGGACATGGATATTCATCATCTCTCGAAAATAGTCCTCGAAGATAAACTTTTTGCTTGATCTTTCCTTTTTCTTTATAAATACCTTTACATATTATTT
>JBEHWP010000896.1:0-2743 GCA_040217665.1 Vulcanimicrobiota bacterium | reverse complement strand
GCTTTTAATGCTGTAAAGTTGCCTATACCTAACAAAATTATCTCTAATATAGAATTACAAAAACACGTGCCTACGAATGAAAATGAAGACCTCTTTGCCTTGCTGCAAGCCAATCCCTAATTTTTACTTGTCAAACTTCCGAGAATAAGTAAGACAGAAAATTAATAAAGTAACGGGGAACCCGTTACTTTATTAATTACACCTGTATTTTGTAATTTTTCAACCGTTTTTTATTCTGTTTTCTCCTTAATAACTTCTTCTTTACCGGTATTCTCATCGGTTTTCTCCTCAGTTACATTTTTACCGGTTTTTTCTTCAATAAATTTTATCAAATCCTCTATATTAGCCAGAAGTACATGCTCTCTCTTTACGGAATCGTCTTTAAGGGCTGCCTCCTTATATTCAACAAGTTTATCATATAAAAGAGATACATCCTTTTCAACATGTTCATCTTTGCTATCAATAAGTTTTTTCAGTTCTTTTGTTTCTTCCTCCATAAACTGTCTCAATTCAGTTGCCTTTTCAGGACACGGAATTTCACTCAGTTCATCCTTTAACTCCTTCATTCTGTCCATAAGGCGATCATAGAGTTCCTCCATGCAGGAAATCCCTGTAAGGTTAGGCATTACATTGACAGGGTCTCCATGGCGGGCAAATGAAGCAGATAGACTCAATAAAAAGAATAATAAAGTCAAAATTAAAAATTTCTTCACCTTTCTTCTCCTTTCCAGATAATTATAAAATACAGGTTTTATTTAATTTCTCTATATTAAAATATTTTCCTGCTACTTGCACTTACTCTAAAATCATTGTAGTAAAAATAAAGATATGATAAAATAATTTTTACAGTCATTTTTTTCAGAACAATTGAGAAAGGAATATGACGTTATGATAAAAAAATTTCTCTTAATTTATGTATTAATATATGGTATGACATCATTCTGCTACGGAAATCCCGAAGAAGTAAAGGAGAAACTTACAGGCATATGGCATATTCTTCCATGCCTTCCTTCCGGATGGTCAGATAATTATCATTTTTATAAGAACGGCACATTCAGATATGATTATAATCAAATGGACGGAGAAAAAAGAATTATAAACATATCAGGTACATGGAAGATTATAAATGAGAACATGCTCTATCTTATAATAAAAGAGAAAACAATAATAAAGGGAGGAACATTTGTAAAATCAGAAGGCTCTACAGGGACTGATTACGAAATTATTAATGGTAAAATAGAAAAAGTAAAGATAGATCCTCCTGAAGAAATCATTTATCCTCTCGGTAATATAGAAAAAGACAGGGAATATAACAGATTAACATTGAAAATAGGAGGGAAAAGATTCTGGAAATTCAGCAATAATCCAGACGAATTTTAAAGGTTATGAAAGAATATAAAATAAAACTCGGTGAAGCACCTGCTATCATAGTGTACAGAAATAGCATTGAGAAAGCGGCAGAAAAAGGTACAATTCTTTTCTACCATGGTCTTAAAGCATGCAAAGAAACTAACATGAAAGAACTTGCAGGTCTTGCAGAGAGAGGATTTCTCGCTGCAGGCATAGATAATGCAGGACATGGAGAAAGAGCATACAGTGATTTTGAAGAGAGGATGAAAAAGAACAATTCTTTTGAAGAAACTTTCCTCTCTATGGTTCAAGAGACTTCAGAAGAAATTCCTCTTATAATTGACGAACTTGTGAAAAAAGGTATTACAGATCCTGAAAAAATAGGTGTCTGCGGTATTTCTATGGGAGGCTACATAACCTATGGTTCGGTTCTCTATGAAAAAAGAATAAAAGCAATAGCACCTGTTCTAGGTTCGCCTAAATGGAAATCTTCCATCAATTCAAGTCCTCAGAATCATCCGGAAAAATTTTATCCTGTAGCACTTCTGGCTCAGAATGCCGGACAGGACAGCTGTGTTCCGCCGCACTTTGCCAGAGATTTTCACAGGGTGCTTCTTCCCTATTATAAAGAAGGTCCTGAAAGAATTTCTTATATTGAATATCCCCGGTCAGACCATTTTATGATTGAAGAGGAATGGAATGAACTGTGGGAAAATGTACTTATCTGGTTTGAAAAATTTATCAATTGATAACTTAGTAGCGCTCCAGATAAGTCATTACCCATTTCTAAAACCTGTCCCTGTCCGGACTCTTCCGGAAAAGATATGAACCTGTTGCGTGGCAAACTGGTTTTGCAGACTGTTAATATTTTGCGTCTATATAATTTATAACTCTCTTTTAATACGGCATATCTTTTCCTCCAGAGCCCGGACAGGGACAGGAGTGTATGCCATATTTTTCGGGTGCCAATTTACCTGCTGCGGTAATTAGGAATGACAATTAAATAAGAGACTATTAATAAATTTCCATTTCTCACTCTTCCGGTCCGACCATTTTCTCAGGTTTTACGACAGAAGAAAATTCTTCTTCCGAAAGAAAACCCAGTTCAAGACAGGCTTGCTTTAATGTTTTTCCTTCATTATGGGCTTTAAGAGCAATTTTTGCTGCCCTGTCATAACCGGTTACAGGCGAAAGGGCTGTTACAAGCATAAGAGAGTTATTTAAATAATTGTCAATCTTCTCTTTATTTACCTTGAGACCTCTGATACAGTAATCTGTAAAATTTTTGCAGCAATCAGTAAGAAGTCTTATAGAATGTAAGAGATTATAAATAATTACAGGTTTAAACACATTCAATTCAAAGTTTCCCTGACTCCCTGCCACTGTTATGACT
>JBEHWP010000895.1:0-2743 GCA_040217665.1 Vulcanimicrobiota bacterium | reverse complement strand
TTTATCAGGTTGATGAATTTATAGAGAAAACCATTGTCTCCCGGCCCGTAAACTATAGATGGTCTTATTATAATAGTATTTTTATAATTGAGACAAATTTTTTCTGCTTCACTTTTAGATTTATGATAATTTCCCCGTGGTCTCAAAGGGGAACTCTCCGAAAGTCCCGTGCCGGATCCCATAACACCTACAGTGCTGCAAAAGATGAATTTTTTAACATGACAGGAAGCTTCAAGGAGTCTCTGCGTCAGGATAATATTGGTCTCTTCATATTCTTTCCAGGGCCGGCAGGTCTCTCCCCTTAAAGCAGCAAGATGAAATACTATATCCACATCTGACATAGAGGATTTAAGGAAAGAATCATCAAATAAATTACCCTGAAATATTTTCACTTTTTTATCTATTTTATCTGTATTTGAAGTTTCTCTGAGCAGAACTCTTACATTATAATTTTGAAGGAGGAGTATTTCAAGAAATCTTTTACCTGTAAAGCCGGTAGCGCCGGTAAGAAGTATATTCATATATAAAATTTCTATCTTTCATTGGCTTCATCTCTGTTAATCTCTCTAAATCTATTTTACCATGAAAGGGAAAATGTTCAATAATATTTTTTAACTTAAAGGGTTTTACTCTTAAAAAAATTGCGCTATAATTATGAGAAATTTCAGCAAATAATCCTCCTGTCACGCGTTACGCGTTACGCGTTACGATAATACAGGGACATAATGCACAAAGGAGCAAATGTTATGAGTAACAAATTTCCCTCACTGGAAGCCATACTTAAAGCATGTGAGAACTCTGAAAAAAAGGTAACTTATTTTGTACCGGGAGCATGGACATTAGATCCGATGAAAGGTACCGAACAACTCGCCGAAATGGTTGATTCAGGAGATGTCATACGTCCCGTATCAGTAGAATCTCCATATAAATTAATAGAAGAAACGGTAAAGAATATACTGAAATATAATGAAGAATATGGTGAACCGGAAAAAGATACAGATATAAAAACAGGGAAAGGTATAAAAGCGGTAAATTCCCTGGCAAGGGTACTGTCTATGTATGACCATAACGGTGATGGTTTTATAGGTTCTTCAGATACAGAAAATATTATCCTGAATTCGGAAGGTATCTGTGAAATGGGAACCTTTATAAAGAATATTCTTGTTCTCCCCTATCTTAAAGCACTGGGGTTCAATACAATCCATCTTCAGCCTATAACGGAAATAGGAGTGTACGGGAAAAAGGGAAATCTGGGCTCTCCTTTTGCCATAAGAGATCCATTCTCTATTGACCCCGGACTTGCAGATCCGCTCTTTGAACTTAATGCGGAAGAACAGTATCTTGCTTTTATAGAAGCGGCCCATGCACTGGGTATGATGGTTATTCAGGAGGTAATACCAAGGACTCTTTCCATTGACTCCAAGATTCTTGAGAAAAACCCTGAATACGGCTACTGGATAAAAGAAGGTTCCCCTAAAAGAATGCCAGATTATTACCATTCTGACTATGAATACCCCACATCACAGGGAAAGAGGAAATTTCATGACAGAAAATCATTTGAAGAATGGTTTTTCGGTGAATATCAGGGTAAGATTTACAGCGGTCAATATGGTATAGACGATCTTATTGATGTAAACAAAACAGATCCTGAATATGTAAGTTTCTTTGTATCTGCACCGGATGAGGTAAAGAGAGAGAAAGACGGAAGACTTGTTGGATATTATAAAAATTCTCCTGACAGAGCAGAAGTCTTCCCTGCTTTCTGTGATACTCCCTTTGAAATTCAGCCTTTCTGGCAGGATGTTACCTATCTCCGTCTTTATGTGGACAATCATGGTGATTTACCTCTTGTTACTCCCCTCTCCTTTGTTACTGCCAAATTCTTTAAAGATGTGGAACCTGAAATAGAAAGAAGATACAGGAATGAACCTGTATGGAATATGATTACAGGTTATTTTGATAAATTCAAACATATGGGTGTTGACGGCTTTGTCCTGGATATGGGTCACGCCCTCCCTGCAGATCTGAAATCTGCCATAAAGAATGTTCTTCCCAGTGTATGGGAAGAAAACCTTGCAGCAGGATTTTCATTCCTTTCAGAAACTCCCGCTGTCATAACAGGAAAGGTTTTTGCCTACGGTGAACCGGGATATAATAACAGAGAGGAAATGAAATATTACGAGGAAAATCCTGTGGAAACAGTCATGTTTCATATGAAAAATATGAGGAGACTTTTTGAAGAGGTTTCCGAATTTGAACATTATAAAGGGAAAATGTTCGGCTATCCTGATAATTATAATACAAAAAGGATAGGCCAGTCTACTGCAACAAGGATTCTCACAGAGGCTCCGTTAAGAAACGGGATAATCCCTGACTTCACAAAAGCCCCTGTAGATCAGGATAAAGCAAGGAAAATTTCTCTACTTTATTACAGTCTCTTCAGTATATTTTCAGAAAAAGAAGACAGTCCTTTTCTCTTCAATCCTGTTTTTGGAACGGAATTTGTTGCCACTTCGACTGTAAACGTAGGTTTAAATACCCATATAGATGAAGCAAATCAATTTTTTGATTATATGAGCGCCGGTGAACAGAATACACACAGGGACGCAGAAAAATTACTCCTTATGAGTAAACCTGACACTTCTACAGGCGAATGGACAGGAAAGAATCACTTTATAGGAGAAATTCTGCAGATAAACTCTGCTATAAAAGAGTTAAAAACTCTGTTAAAGAAAAACAGACT
>JBEHWP010000894.1:0-2746 GCA_040217665.1 Vulcanimicrobiota bacterium | reverse complement strand
GGCAAATGGACTATCGAGAGGAAAGATAAAAAAACTGAAAGGCCGGTCTGAATGGAGTCAAAGAATAGGTGGTAGAAGGGTTTTAATCGGAGTGGATTTTGAAAATAAAACTTTAGTTGTTGTAGCCGTAGGCCCCAGAGGAGATATTTATAAAAAATGATAATTCCATTAAATGTAAAAGTGTAAAATTTACAGAGTGTAAAAATTTACACTTTTTCTCCTCCAGAAAATCATTTTTAACAGATCTTATAAAAAATTTTCTGCCTTATAACACAGGGATTCGTATGAGTAAAACAGAATATTTTGTCTTGCTGGTATAAAAATTGCCTGTATATAATGATATAAATAAAAAGTCTGCTTCAAAAAGCATGGAATTGCGAAGAGCCATGCCGGAAAGAGGACAGAGTGAAAAAATAATGTTAATATACTTCATTTTTACACTTTTTAAATGAAGCTTATATGAGTGAGGTGATGGTATATATGAGTGTTGAGTCGTAATGCGTGATGCGTAATACGTAATGCGTGATGCGTAATGCGTAATGCGTGTGAAACTATCTAAAAATCCTGGTAATCACAAAAATCATAAAAATCATAAAAATCAAAGTCAAAAAGGGATTTATGTAATTCAGAAGGATTTATCAATCCCGGTAATCCCGAAAATCCAATAAATCCCTGTCGAAAGGAGAAAGTGTGTGAAAAAATACAGTATTTTATTAATTATTTCTATTTTATCAATTATGTTAATAGCAGGCTGCGGAGGAGGAGGCTCTACAGGAGTAATTCCCAATAACGGGTCAGTTACTACAATAGATCCGACTGCCACTCCGGGAACACTCGTTGAAGTCCCCGGCAATCCGACTACAACACCCGGTTCTACAATACCTTCTAATTTACCGACCGGTACCTTTAAAGTAGAGGTACAATTCCCCGGAGCAGGTTCAGGTCTGAGAGCAAAAGATCTTACCGGCTCAGATCTCCCCTATAACTCCCATACCCTGAGAGTTACAATCACCGGTGAAGCAATCGCCACTTCAATAGTGGGAGAAAGAAACGATCTTGACCCTACAGGAGCAGGCACTTATACACTGACTGTTTCCAATATTCCTGTAGGTCTTAATACTGCCACAATTGAAGTCCTTGACCCGTCGGGAAACCTTCTCTGTCAGAGAAAACATGGCTTCTATATGACTCCCGGAGCAACAGAAGGGCCGGGACTCATTCTGTTAGGCGTTGCAATACAGAGTGACGGCTCCTATGTGCCTCAGAATATTGATATTCCTGCAGGAAGCAGTATTTCTTTTCAGAACCATGATTACACAAATGACAGAACTGCCAGTATGAACAGTGGAGCAGTAACTGTAGGCCCCATAGGCCATGCCGCACATATTACACAGCCTGTTACTGCAGAGGTTTTCCCTGCGGTAAATAACCTGTTTAATACACAGGGACAGTTTGATTATGACGGCCAGACCGGAAGGGTTCTTGTTTATGGATTACCCACGCTGACTTCTGTAAGTCCTGAAGGAGATTCTACAAATGGAACTACTTCAGTAGGTTTCACTCTTACAGGAACTAATTTCGGAACTTCTCAATCTTCTGTTAACGGTGCGGTGAATTTTATTCAGGTTAATGAGAATGACCCGAACAATCCCTGGGGAACTGTTTATAATCCGTCATCTTTTACTTCATGGAGCAATACTTCTATAGTCGGTACAATAAATCTTCCTGCTGGGAAATATCGTATTGAAGTATCAGTAAGAGGAGAGAATACTACAGAAACAGTGTTCTTCTATAAAGGAACAGGTAATTATCAGGTAATCGTGGGAGATGATCCAAATGCAACTCCTCCTACCCTTTTAACTTACTGGACTAAAAAGAGCAGCGGTACACACGATGACCTTATATCTGTCAGATTTGCCGATGTAAATAACGGATGGGTGACAGGAAAAAATGGTACAGTACTTAAAACTACAGACGGTGGCACTACCTGGAGACCTGTAAATATTGGGACAACCGATGGACTTGCTGTGTGTTATGCTAAAGGGAATGATGTAATAATAAATAAAACAAACGGACAGACCATCTATAAAAGTAATGACGGAGGTAACAACTGGACAACCATAACTACCGGAATAGAAACGGTAAGCAGTGGGATTGGCTTTACTTTTGGAGATGCAAACACCGGATGGTTCCTCAGAAATTTCATATATCTCGGCAAAACAACAGATGGAGGAGCGAGCTGGTCTTCTTTTTCTACCGGCAGTGCCTATCGCTATGGTATCTATGCATACGATAGTTCAAACTGCTGGCTTATGTGTGATGGCGGTGTTTATTCAACAACAGATGGAACTACATGGAGTCAAAAACTTTCATCCAACTATACCTGCGGATGTTTTACAAGTGCAACAGAAGGCTTTGTAGCAGGATGGAATAAAAAGTTAAATTATACAAATGATGGAGGCACTAACTGGCAGACAGTAAATAATACCCTTGGCAGCACAGATGCTATTTTTGGACTTATGTCAGTAGATGGAAATTATCTATGGATTCAAAATTCTACTGCTCAAATTCATAGAAGTGCTGACAGAGGAACTACATGGACTCATATAGGTACAGGTTTTACTGCCTGGTATCTTATTGACAGCACTCATGGATGGGCTGTCTGGAATGACGGTTGCTTGTATAAATACCAGCCATAATTATTAATTTAAGACAGGTGAGAATAAAATATTTCTTTCACCTGTCT
>JBEHWP010000893.1:0-2746 GCA_040217665.1 Vulcanimicrobiota bacterium | reverse complement strand
GAATATATCTTCTCCAAGTTTTGAGAATGGCCCTTCTCCATTTATCAGTGCATCTATTTTAATTACTGAACCTATATTTTTTGTATTACCACTACCAGGACGGTCGATAGCAATTCGATATTTCTCCTGTATGAAGAACGTAAAATCTTTGACTACTGATGTAATACTATTTAAATCTTCCAGTTTATATATTTTCCTTTCATCTATATGATTTTCTGTTCTGGAGTATATTACACCAAGGATAAAATGTCCAGTATATTCTTCATAAGGAAATGTAATATTCTTTTTGCTTTTCCTGTCACGAAAGTATCCTGTAAAAGCTCCCAGAGTCATTCCATTTACTTCTTTTTTGTTTTTTCTATAGGTGCTTTTTATATCGATAGCAAATTTGTTATTGTCCTTATCTATAAAAGAAATATCGGGGTAGAAATTTTGTTCTTTACAAAGGATCATTTTATAGTCATTTTCTTCTGCAAATTGACAGATTTTCGGGAAAAGGATAATCTCCATTATTTTCGAGACTATTTTAGTATCAATTGAAATAGTATAGATGTTTTTTGCTATATCAATAAATCCTTTAACAACCCAGTCGCCTTTTTCATCAGATACTGATTCGTTAAAGAGAGTAATATATTTCACTAATTTACTTCTGAAATTTTCTTTCAAGGTGTTTTTATATTCCTCTTTTTCCAGGATTTCCATTGTTTTATACTCCTCTTATCTTGTTATAGCTTTTTTATTTTCTATTACTATCTCCTTTTATTATAATTTTTGTTTCTATCCTCTTCTTTTTCTTTATATTTCTTCAGTTCTGGAGTCTGAATATCAGGTAAGATTTGAGCAATTATATGAGAAACTCCTGTGCCTTTACATGTCTTATTGGCAACAAACCAGTTATAACTTTCTTCGCTATCAGTATTTTTTGGGTAAGATACATTATTAGGAGCATATTCAAAATCAGTTATTTTTAAGAAATCTTCTAATACTTTTGAGGAACAGCCTAATAAATTTATAATTTCCTTTTTAAGATCAGGCTGTTTAAGATAAATTTTATCAGATACAAGTTTATGCTCAATCCTTTTTTCATTTAAAGTAATATTTCTCACTTTTACATCATTAACTGATATTTTTACACTTCCCATGCCAACAGGTTTCCCCATGCCAATTTTATGGGCATTTTCTTTTTTAGTGCCAATATTTATTACCCATAACAGCTTTTTTAATTCGTTTTCAGTTATATCATTGAAGTAAACTTTAAAAGTAAATTCATTACCTTTTTTTAAAGGCCTGATTTTTATATTTCTTTCTGAAACCTTGTTCTTTTCGCTTGGTGTAGAAGTGATTTTTTTATGCCAGTAAAATTTTCGTCCTCTAATGGAAGGAGTGTAAGATATTTCCTGTTTATTTTCTATGGCATAATCATAATTCCATAAATCTGCTCCTCCTTCAGGTTTTTTGAGATAAAATTCTGTAGCTGATAATTTTGGAGAAGCAAGTTCAGGTAATATTACCGGGTTTTCATAATAATCTTCTAATTTTTTATCATTTACTATAAAAGCATCTGTAAATCTTAGACGTGAAGAAGCGGATTCTTTATTTTCTCCTGATATACCGAATAATACACAGGCAGAGCAGAGGTTGTCTAATTTTGCGCAGGGATTATAATTTTTAATAATATTATAAGTAGAAAGTTTATTATGGAATACTTCCCTGCCTATAGCTGCTGGAGATATATAATAGTTGCTATTATGCTTTGTATAATAAATTAAGAAGCCATTGAGTAAATCAGTATTATCAAAATTATTTATCTTTAAATATTTATATCCAGAATGTTCTTCTTTTCTAAAATGTATATTAATACTTTTATCTTGATATAATTTTATAGATTCTAAAAAATTTTTAATTGCTTTATTGTCAGATATAACTTCTACTTCATTAGTTAGAACAAATATTGAATCATGATGTTTTCTTTCTATATCTTCAGCTATATGGATAAATCCTGTTTCCCAATCTTTACCATATTGCTGATTAAAACTTAGTTCAGATAAAGTTTCTGGCATATAATGTTTTCCATTATATTTACCATCTACTTTAAACCAAATTTTCTCTTTCTCTTTCTCTTTTACTTCTTCTTTTGAGTGATATTTTTGGCTTTTCTTATAAAGAGTTTCAATTGCCTCAATATAATTTTTGTCACTAGATAAATTCAAGAGTTGTTCTTTTTCTTGTTCAGTCATTTTAGTGTGATAGTGTAACTTCTTACCATCTATAGTAATAGATATTTTCTTATTAATTTTTTTAAATTCCGGTGCTAATTTATATTCGTTTCTTGGATTATAAAAATACGATTTTTTTCTATCATTTTCACTGAATTTAAGACTTGATAATATATTCCATAACTTCGTTGTTATATCTACTGAACTAATAAAATTTGGATCCTTATCACAGGCGTATACTTTTAACATATATTTTTTGCATTTTTTGATTTTCCATTGATTGTTTTCTTTTACTAACATACCGGGTTTACCTGGTTGAGTAGTCCTTTTATAAAGTAACTGTTTATCATCAATAGTAGACATACATGAATTTGTTAAAGCTTCGAAAGCATTTCTTATCATTCCTCTTATTTCACTTCCAGGTATTACCGGAAGAGATGGTGTTGGATTGGATTTTTCTTCTAAATTTTCATAAGAGAAAAAATCATAGCTTTTTATATTATTACCTGCTTTAAACACATCATTATTTG
>JBEHWP010000892.1:0-2758 GCA_040217665.1 Vulcanimicrobiota bacterium | reverse complement strand
AGAAAAAAGATGCCTCCGCTCTCCCTCAGGAGGATAAGAAAATTCTTAAGGAAACAAGGATTGTGGTGGTCGGCAATTCAAGTTTTATAAATAATAAATATCTCTCTTTTCAGGGTAACAGTGATATGTTCTTAAATATGATTAACTGGCTCGGACAGCAGGAAGATCTTATATCTATTAGACCTAAAAATCCTGAGATGCACCAGCTTGATCTGACGGGGAGACAGTCAATTCTTATTGCACTGGCAACCCTTGTTGTATTTCCTCTTCTTGTTATCATTACAGGCATTTCAGTAAAGGTTCACGGGAGGTAGGTTATGTTTAAATTTAAAGGTACACTGGTTATAGTTGCTTTTCTTATTATACTTCTGGCCTATGTTCTTCTTGTAGAAGTAAAAAAACCTTCTGACGAAGAAAAAAAGGAACAGGATAAGATTGTTCTTAAGATTGAAGATACGGAAAAGGTAAAAAGTATTAAATTAAAGCAGGAAACAGTGGAAATATCCTTTGAAAAACAGGATAAAACCTGGCACATTACCTCTCCTGTCAGGGCACTGGCAGACGAAGGTATGGTAAATGGTTTGCTTGCCACTATAGCAGAAGTGAAATCAGAACAGAAGTTAAGTGATACAGGGGAAGCTCTGTCTACTTACGGACTTGATAAGCCATGTCCTGTTGTTACTATTACTTTTGAAGATGGCACTACGAAAATTATATCAGTGGGAAAGAAAACCTTTGATGAAAATTCTTATTACGGACAGATACAGGGAGATAAAGATATTATTACTCTTGCCAATTATACAGTAGACAGTTATTTTAACAAACCTTTACTTGAATACCGTGATAGAACAGTAATATCCTGTATGTCATCTGATGTGGGAGAATTTGAATTTAAAACAGATAAGAAATTGATAAAATGCCGGAAAGACCAAAAGAATAGATGGTCTATTTTAAGTCCCTTTAATGCCAGAGGTGATGGAAGTAAGATTGAAAGCTGGATAAATTCTGTAAGTGTTTTAAAGGCCAAGGATTTTATAAAAGAAGAGAGTACGTCAGGTGATATGGCTTTATATGGACTTGATAAGCCTTTTATGGATATAACCATATTTGCCGGTAAGGATAAAGCAAGAAAAGAACTTCTTATAGGAAAGAACGATAGTGTAAAAGGCGGTTATTATGCTAAAAGAGTTGAGTCACCACAGATTTTTCTTATAGAAGCAGATTCTATAAATAATCTTGTTAAAAATCCGGAAGAATGGCTGGATAATTCTGTCTTTGATGTCCCCTTCGGAGATATGGTCTCCTTTGAAATAACGAGCGGTAATATTACAGTTTCAGGAAGTAAAGATAAAGATAATAACTGGATGCTTTCAAAGCCTGAACAGAAAAAGGCTACATCATGGAAAATTGACACACAGCTTATGAATGTTATAAATCTCAAAGCAGATAATGTTGTATCTGAACATGTAAAGGATTTAAAGGAATATGGTCTTGATAAGCCGTCTATGACTGTTAAAATAGTCAATAAAGACAAAGAAGAAGCAGTATTATTGTTCGGAAAACAGGATAAAGATAATTACTATGCCATCAGGAAGGGACAGGACAGGGTGATTGCTGCCGGAAAAACTCTTTTTGACGGACTGAATGAACTGATAAAAAATCCTCCCTATGAGGAAAAGGAGAAAAAGTAATATGAATTTTCCGAAGGTTCGTCCAAGGAGGCTCAGAGCTTCTGAAAATATAAGACGTCTTGTAAGAGAGACAAAAATTTCCATTGATGATTTTATCTATCCTCTTTTTTTAAAACATGGTAAATCTATAAAAGAGGAGATATCTTCTATGCCGGGTAATTACCATTTTTCTACAGACAGTCTTGAAGGAGAGATAGAAGAAATAGTAAATTTAAATATACCCGGTGTAATACTTTTTGGTATACCTCCTTATAAAGATGAACATGGAAGCAGTGCTTATGATCCTGAAGGTATCATTCAGGAAGGAGTAAGAAAGATAAAATCCCTGGCACCAGATCTCCTTGTTATTACCGATGTCTGTCTCTGTGAATACACTAGTCACGGACACTGCGGAGAGGTCAGAAATAATATTATTTTAAACGATCCTTCTCTGGATTTGATAGGGAAAACTGCCCTGTCCCATGCAGTGGCAGGGGCAGATATGGTAGCACCTTCTGATATGATGGACGGTCGTGTTGATGCCATAAGAACTATTCTGGATAAAAACGGCTTTTCTCATATCCCTGTAATGTCCTATGCAGTTAAATATGCCTCAGCTTTTTATGGCCCCTTCAGAGAAGCCGCAGATTCACCGCCGAAGTTCGGCGATAGAAATACCTATCAGATGGATCCTGCCAATTCCAGAGAAGCCATGAAAGAAGTGAGGCTGGATATAGCTGAAGGGGCAGATATAATTATGGTAAAACCTGCTCTGTCCTATCTGGATATAATATCTAAAGTGAAAGATGTAATGGATGTTCCTGTGGCGGCCTATAATGTGAGCGGTGAGTATTCTATGATTAAAGCTGCATCTGCTATGGGATGGATTGATGAAAAGAAAATAACTTTAGAGATTCTGACTTCTATTAAGAGAGCCGGAGCAGATATTATAATAAGTTATTTTACTAAAGAAGTGGCAAAATGGCTTGAACAGTGATCGGTGAACAGATACATTTTTCGATGGATTGTTTTATAGATATTTCACGACTTATTAGAATTTAATGAGAGTGAGAAGTGAAAAGTGAAAA
>JBEHWP010000891.1:0-2759 GCA_040217665.1 Vulcanimicrobiota bacterium | reverse complement strand
TTATCTCTCTCTTTCCTCCTGTTAGTTATTCCGCAAAATGTCCCCTTTGCCATCCTGCATCTCACCACCTTTCTTACTTTCTATTTACCGGCTGGTCGGCTGGTTAATTATCATTATTAATTTCAATAAAGTAAATAATTTTCTTAACCTATAAATCAAGCTTCCCCTGCCAATGCCGGATAATTTGATAATGAAAAAAATACAATTTGTTGCGAAAATCAATATATAGTTTATTTAATTTGATTTTGATAATGTATGTCTTTTATTAAGAAACATTATTACACAATAAAGTGACACTCAAGTTTCGATGAGGTTCCATCAGGAGATTTTTATTTATTATTCATTTTTGCAACAAATTAAAAAATATAGAAATTGTATTTTTTAAGGAATAATCTGGCTTTTTTAACATCTCTGGACAACTCATAATTATTTACATTTTTAAATAATAGATGATAAATATTGTTATATACAGGCAGGCATAGAGAAAATCTTATAACAGGGATATTTTATAAAATAGGTGGAAATTTTTTATAAATCTAACTAACAGAAATGACCGGAGCGGTCACAACTAAATATGAGAATCAGCATCCAGTGAACTTGCACACTTCATCATTCTCATATAAATTTTTGAGAGAGGTAGATTACTGTGACAGATATATATTAATGAAGGAGTGGGATTATGAAGATACACTATAGCAGTTCTATAAAAAAAGAAGAAAAAAATGAATTACTGTATTTAAATACCGTCCTTAATGACAGATATATTATAAAGGGACTTATTATTACAACAGAGCGGGGAGCCGTTTATATAGGAGAAGAAAGAGATACAAAAAAAATTTATGCCATAAAAGAACTGAGACCTTCCCTTGCTATTTCTGATGAAGACAGAAAATATGCAGTCAATAAATTTATACAGGAAGCCAGATTACTCAGTGAATTGAAATTTACCAGTGTTCCTGAATTCAGGGAATATTTTGTCTCAGGCGGTAATCACTATATTATAATGGAATTTATAGAAGGACTGGATATGGAAGATATGGTAACCACAACCGGTAATCCCGGCCTCCCGCAGGAAACAGTTATAAACTGGGGCATAGAGCTATGTAATATTATGGATTATCTGCACAATTATAGTCCTACTTTAATATATAGAGATATGAAGCCGGGAAATATAATGATAAGAAATTCTGATCAGACTGTTGTTCTTATTGATTTTGGTATTGCTATCCCTGTATATGAAAAACTTAAATGTATCAGTGGAACGAAGATAGGTACTATGGGATACATGGCTCCGGAGCAGTTTTATGGAAAGGTTTCTCCGGCAAGTGATATATTTTCTCTGGGTGCAACATTGTATTTTACACTTACAGGGAGAGTTCAGCAACTTTTTAATTATATGCCTTTAAAGAATTTCATAACTCCTGTTGATGATGAACTGGAAAGGTTAATAGCTACTGCACTGAAGGATAAGCCAGAAGAGAGAATTTCTTCTGCAGCTGAATTTAAACAGATTCTTTTAGATATAAAATACAGGCTGGAAGAGAAAAATTTAAAAGAAAAAGAAGAATTTATACGGCTTATGAATAATATAGAAGATAATAACAGCATGCTCCTCAGAATTGATAGATTTATTCCTGATAAAACTATGGATGAAATTACTCCACCCGGTAAAAAGAAAAAGTCATGGATATACAGATTCTGGGAAAGGATAAGATATTTTTTTTTGCATATAATCCTGAACCGGTAATATTCCACTTTTATTACCGTGGTTTTATAGAACCTGTACTGATGGTGTCCTGACATTATATTATAATGCAAATCAGGGCTTATGTACTTTATAATAATGTTTATTACTATCATACATAACCCCTGTTATTGTTTATGATATATACTGGCGAAGCTGAGTATCATCTGCCATTCCTACGTGAGAAGCAACTTGCACCTGCGCCCAGGATTGCTCCTGCTGCAATCATAGTAGTGGAACTTGAGCTAGTTCCTAATAGCGTTGACGCCGTTGCAAGCATGGCTCCACTTTTTTTTGAATTAAACCATTTTTCTCCCACAATTGCCCCTGTCAATCCTGCGACTCCTAACGCAACAACACTACCTTTCTCCATGGACTGGCCACTGAAATTCTTCAGTGATGTAATTATTTATGCAATAAAGTATAATCACCTCCTTCCCTTTTGCGTTTTCTCTTTGCATAACTAAATATTTTCCTCTATTCTTTTTTCTTTGGTTCATAGACTATAAAACTATCATTTTTTACATCCAGTGCCCACTGAGCATCAGGTGTAAAAGGTGCAGCCTCTTTCGCTACATCGGAAAGGGGACGTTCATTTTTGATAAATACTTTGTTTAATACTATATCATACACATCAAAACTCATTGAAACATCTGCTACCTGAAGGTTTTCCAGCTCATTTTTTGTAATAACTTCTGTTTCATTTGCAACTGCAAAATCCTTTATTTTGTTAAATGACTCGGCCAGAACCGGTTCTTGAATTACGAGTGTTTTGTTATTCGGATGTAAAATAGGATTTAAAAAACCACTATTTGTCCAGCCATGATCGATTTCCTCATTCTGGTTAAGGTCAATTACATCAATCCTGGTATCGTTATCGTCGACAAGGAGTGCTTTTATTCCAGTTTCAAAAATGACCTTGTTATTTTTTTTGAAATTTTCTGCTGACATTCTTTGCCCAACTCTTGAAATATCCATTTCTCTTCCCTCCAATTCCAAATTTCAGTGAGCTTTT
>JBEHWP010000890.1:0-2771 GCA_040217665.1 Vulcanimicrobiota bacterium | reverse complement strand
CCTGGAGATTACCATTTCCAGTTTCCTTACAGTTTCACTGAAAATCTTCGGTTCTACCTGCCAGAGGGGAATTTTCTTATTATCTATGGTGTTTGACTTCAGATTCAGTATCTTATAAAACTGTATTGGTCCTGTTATGGATAGCCCTTTATCCGCACTGTGTTCCCTGTCCCATATGAACCGGATCTGTACATGGTTGTCTTTCCAGTTATAGAGGGCATAATTATCTTCCAGTTTAAATCCTTCTTTGAGGAAACTCTCTTTAGCTTTTTGAGGCATCAGTTTCTGTTTTGAATATCGCCATGATTCTATTTCTGTTATTTCATCCATATGGAGTGAGTAGAGACTTCTGAATATCTGTTGAAAAGGCTGTTTAATATTATGATCCATTATGATCTTCTGCCACATAATGATTTGATTGGCGAAAAATATGTCCAGGGGATGGGCTACAGTAAACAGTTGCTTAGTATGGGCAAACCTGAGTTTACCTTCTACTGTAAGCCAGTTTTTTTCATGATATATGCCGAGAAAACTGCCTTTTTCTCCATAGAGATTTAACACCAGTCTGGCAGGAATTTCTTTAAATATATCTTCGCCGAAAAGCCATATGAATTCTTTTATAGTGAATTTTTCCTGTGTTATCATAGCCTGTTCCATTATTTTTCTCGCTATGTCAAATTTATTGTCTGTAATCTTTTCTATGATACCGTCTTTTTTTATTACCTTTTTTATAATCTCATCTATTTCCCCTCTGTTACTGCTCAGATTACCTATGGCATTACCTGCCAGCAGTACAGCCTTTGGAGATGTTCCTTCCAGTTTTATATAATCGATTAATGCAGTTACAAAATCTGTAAGGAATTCGCTGTGAGTAAGGGATATTTCAAATACCACTTCACCTGCTGCTTCCTGAACGACATTATTTCCTGTTAAAAGGAGATTCAATACCGGCAGGATAAACCTTCCCATAAGACATGGAAAATGGGGAAACTGTTTCTTTATAACCTCTGTAACCGATACGATAAGTTCCTCTTCGTCCGAGGAAAGAAAATCTATTATATATGGAGAAAGTCTTTCAAGCCAGAAATGATTTTCAAAATTAATGTCTCCTAAGATGCACATAAATCCGGTCCGACAAGGATGGGAATTATCTTTTAGCGCTTTACAGAGCAAGGGAAATACTTCATCAGGCCATATATTCCCGATAAGAGTAAGCAGTTTATAGCCTTTGCCGGGATCTATATCAGGAGATTCTCTCATAGAGACAGAAAGACAGTCTATAATGCTCAATGTCAGATTTCCCGGCTTTTTCAAGGATGTGATAAAATCTTTGTTAAGCTCATATATGACATCAATGGTGCCGAGTCTTGTTCTCTGTTTTGTGCTGTTCAGACATGGAGCTATTTTATCTGTAATATGTAATCTTTCTTCTTCATCCTTCCCTGCTGATATAAATATATCTTTAATGACAGAAAAATCATCTTTATCACATATGGGATAAACTTCCAATAAAGTCGTAACGGGGGAGGATAAATGTTTAATTTTATCCCTGAGAGGAACAGATAGTTTTTGTATTAACGTCTGGATTGAATTCATAGGTCATGAGATGTGAGATGTGAGACGTGAAACGTGAAACGAATTGAAATAAGTATATATTTCTTTTTTGCTTCACATTTCACGCTTCACTCTTCACGTTTTTAACTTTCTTCCTTTGCTTTCTTTGCTTCTTCAATTACTTTTTCAGCAAGCATTGCAGGTACTTCTTCATAATGGGCAAATTCCATTTTAAATCTTCCCCTGCCCTGTGTTATGGAACGGAGATCTATGCAATAATTAAGCATTTCTCCATGAGGAACATGGGCTTTTATGATCTGATTCTTTTTACCTGCCGGTTCCATGCCGAGTATTCTTCCTCTTTTACTGTTAAGGTCTCCCATAACGTCTCCCATATAATCACTCGGAACTGTTACTTCTAAATACATGATAGGTTCCAGTAAAATAGGATTTGCCTGTTCCATGCCTTTTCTTAAGGCCAGTCTTGCTGCAAGCTGGAAGGCTATATCAGAAGAGTCGACCGTGTGGTATGAACCATCGTAAATGGTTACCTGTATATTTGTGATAGGATAACCTGCAAGGAAACCGTCTGCCATAGTGTTTATTACACCTTTTTCTACAGCAGGTATATAGTTTTTCGGTACAACTCCGCCGACTATCTTATTTACAAATTCAAAATGTTGATCTTTAGGAAGAGGATTGAGCTCAAGCCATACATGACCGAACTGCCCCCGTCCTCCCGATTGTTTCTTGTGTTTACCTTCTGCAGTAGCTCTGGATTTTATTGTTTCTCTGTAAGAAATTAAAGGCTTTTGCAGTTCTGCATTTACACCGAATTTTCTTTCAAGACGGGATAATACCATATTCAGATGGCTTTCACCCATACCGGACAGGAGTAACTGTCTGGTTTCCTGATTTCTTTCAGAAGTAAGTGTCGGATCTTCTTCTACAAGCTTTGCTAAAGAAGTGGTCAGCTTATCTTCATCTGCTTTGGCTTTTGCCTTGAGGGCCATTATCATGACAGGTTTCGGAAATACTATAGATTCAAGTGTGATAATATTGTCTTTTGCGCATAATGTGTCACCTGTTATAGTTTCCTGTAATTTTGCCGTCACTGCTATGTCACCCGGCGTTATACGACCTGCCACTTCCTGATTTTTACCTGTTGCGTAATAAAGCTTTGTTATTCTTTCTTCTTTTTCTTTCGTTGAATTATA
>JBEHWP010000889.1:0-2780 GCA_040217665.1 Vulcanimicrobiota bacterium | reverse complement strand
AAAAAGGAGAAATAGCAGTATGGGGAACAAACGGAGGTTACAATCTTACCCATGGATGTGTATCAGGCCCCGGTCATGGACCTTCCTGGGAAAGTAAATGCGGTGACCTTGCACAAATTCAGCATGAATTAAGTGAATTAGAAGGTAATATCTACGGTAAACCAGTCTCTTTTTATACCAGAGCAGGTGATGCTCCTGCCATGCCGAAGTTTGAGCTTATGGAAATAAACGCTGAAATGAAGTCCAGGGCAAAAGAAAAAGCTTCACAGGTAAAACCGGAAGTGAAGGAGAATTTTGATAATCTCTACAATGAGTGGCAGAATTTCCGTAAAGACCCTGCCCTTCACCTTTCAGCAAATCCTGAAGATTACTGTAAAACAAAATCTTTTGATGAAATAACAAAAATGGGAAGTTCTGTTATTCCCCTTCTTATGGAAAAAATGTCAGAGGGAGACTTTTTCTGTCTTCAGGCTGTGGAGAAAATAGCTAAAGAAGGTAGAGGAGCGGAAAGGGCTTTAAAACTTTCACAGGATGAACTGGTAAACAGTGAACAGAATAAATCATATTATATGTTAAACCGTTATATATCTTAGTACCGCTCCAGGTAAAAAAGTAACCATTTAAGATTATTCAGTGAATGGTGAGTAGTATAACTCACTACTCACTACTCACTCTTTATATTTTTTGGATATTCTTTTATCTGTTTCAGTTTAAGCAGGAGATAGATTGAAGAATAATTTTACATTCTTTTAACATATTTTTATTGAATGTTTAAATATAATATGGTATTTTAACATATAAGAGGTGATTATATGTCAGTTATAGGCAATCAAAATCAGATTAAAACACTCTGGCAGAAAGGCCCTTATGAAAAACTTCCTGCCGGCACAGATGAAATTAATAAAGATAAGGTACATATAGGTTCATCTTCTGAAACAGGAGAAAATACTTATCTTTCTTCCACTGATTTCATACAGAAAGTCAGAGTGGAAACTATGAAGGAAACTCAAAAGATAAAAGACTGTTATCTGCCTGTGGCAGAATGGAGCGGAAGGTTAATATTGCCAGAGAAAAATGAAAGAAAATATGATGGCGGCGTATATATTGAAATAGAAAATGCACCTGAGACCTTTTCTGCTCTTAAAGGTCAGAAAATCTGGCTGTCTTTCAGAGGAAGTTCAGATGGAGGAGAACGATCTGCCATGGTTATAAGAGATGTAAACTTTTCTTCTGATTCAGAAAAAGAGATGAAAAAAGGGAATATACTGCCTGAAAGATTGAATAATCTTTCCCTTGTATCATCTCTGGAATCCCTTGCAGGAGCAAGAGAGGATGATTCTGTAAGGGTTATGCTTTCAGATGTAAAGGTTACAGATGACAGTAAAACAGGAACAGTTCTGAAGATCGATACTGAACCTGTTATGATAGAAGGTAATGAAATGGCCCTTGTTAAATTCCTCTCTTCTGAAGGTGACAGGGGAGAGACTCTTAAAATCACCCATTATAATAAAAATACAAAAGATTTTAACGGCCCTGAAGAAGAGGTATATATGGAAGAAAAAGGCAGCCATGATCATCCTCTTATTACTATGAAAAATATTGAAAATTCACCTCTTAATCCTCAGGGATGGTATATTTACGGACACAGAAATGAAGAGGGTAAGTTCCTTATAAATGGTCTGGAACCACGGGAACTTATGAAGGTTGAACCTCAGAATGTCAGAAGTGATCTGAAATCATCCAGAAATTATATAGAAAAAGAGAACTGGTTAAATACGCCTGAGAGAAAAGGACTTGTAGAAAATGTTCTTCTCTCTTCTTCTGATGAAAAAGGAACCAATTCTTTTAAAGAAGGAGAAGATTATCTTTTATGTCATATCTTCGGAGGTATAGGAGGAGAAGGGGGAGATAAGGCAGTTGCAGGAATGACACCAGGCCATTTCTCTTTTGGAAATGCGAAGATCGTGAAAGATCCTTTTACAGGGGAACCGAAATTTGACATTACCTATAAACAGGTTTACGGCCAGGGTCCTAACGGTGTGGTTTCAGCTTCTTCCAAATGGCATAACTATATGGGAAGTACTGCCAGAGGGTGGATGTACTCAAGGCCTGTAACAGATATAGTCGTAAGATTTCCTGAGATGAATACAAAATTTAAGATTAATGGCAGAGAAATTTCCTTTATGGATATCCTTAACGGTGAAGTGGAAAAAATGATGGCCCGTTACAGAATAGGTGACGGAGACGGTGTGGCCATAATAAGTTCTACCAATTCATGTGTTCAGGATTCCAGTCAGTCTCTTTATGCTGCCATATATAATTTTAAAGAACTTACTCAGAAAAATCCTTCTTTTATGAAGTGGGTAAAGGAAAATCCAGAACACAGGGATGTCATTGCCTATAAAAAACTTTCAGAATTAACTTCATCTCTTGAAAAAATTGTAAAACCTGCCGGTATTTCAAGACCTGACTGGAAATCCTATGCAGAAAGCGGATATTTTACTACTGATACAGGAGGGGTTATGGGTGTTGTCTTAAAAACACTTCTTTCCTGGAAAACTGTAATGCCAAGATATGCCGATGATAAATTTGCAGAAGTTTTTCTTGACAATGGTGCAAGTCTATGGGCATTAAAAGCAGGACAGATAGGGGGAGAACAGGAAAATCGCTACCCCACTGCTCCTACATATCCTTTCAGTAAGCAATAGATTCAGAATTTACTCAAAATAAAAGAGTCACTATAGCTTTATGGTGACTCTTTTATTTATTAATAATTTAAT
>JBEHWP010000888.1:0-2783 GCA_040217665.1 Vulcanimicrobiota bacterium | reverse complement strand
CATACCGCAGCAACCGCCTGCCATTCCGCCCATCATCATCATCTGTTGCATCATCTGCATCTGCATCTGAAGCATCTGAACCTGCTGTTGAAGCTGCCTGATCTGCATTTGCTGCATCATATGACGTCCGCCACCACCTATGAAAGGCGGATGAAAATGGGGCTGAGTCGGTGTAAATCCGTATACCATTCTTGCTACCATAATAAAAACCTCCGTTAATTATCAAATTTATTTTTTCATTATTATAAAATATATATCACGACAATTTAAAAAAAGTAAATAGGTCTTATATATATTTTTTTATTTTTAACTATAGTTTTGCATTTTTTTAAAAGATTATAATTTCTTACATAGTTGAATAAAATTATGTAAGGCTCAAAGAACTTTTAGCTTATGTTATAACAAAAATAGACGAAGGCGATATTTTTTTTGCGTAAGAGCACCATGCAGAGATTTGTCGGTTATAATTTGACAAACCAGTGGGATAATAAAACAGGATTTTACTTACTTTTCACTATTCACCATTCACTTTTCCCTAATTAAATGATAAAATATAACAATGAAACATAAAATCATTTTAATAAATTACAACGGTCTTTCTACGGAACTATTCAGCCTTATGCCTGACAATGGTCTTGCCACACTGGCATCATTTCTTGTTTCCATCGGATATGAACCTTTAATCCTTGATTATGTTACAACCGGTCTATTCAGGACATTCTTTACGGAAAAAACGAAAGGAATAATAAAAGAAATTTACAGATTGAATAACAATCTATACGAAGATAAGGCTATAAAGAAAATGAATGACCTGAAAGTGGTTTTCAATGACATTATAAAAGAAACAGAAGATAAAATAGCAGAAGAATTAATAACATATATAAAAAGATTTAATACACCTCTTATTGGTTTTAAACTATGGGAAGGAGCAGGATTTCACGGCTCAATCAGAATTGCAGAGAAAATAAAAAAACATCTGCCCCGGGTAATTACTGTTGCAGGAGGCCCTCATGTGGATATGTATGATACATATATACTGGATCATACTTACGGTTTCGATTTTCTCATATACGGAGAAGGAGAAATTGCTCTCGGTGAATTAATCGCATATATTGAGGGGAAAAAAAATCTGGCAGCCATACCAAATCTCATATACAGAGACGGGAGTATGATCCAAAAAAACCCGATCCAGTTCATGAATAATATAGAAGAAATTCCTCCTCCTCTTTATAATGAAGACATATATCCTGCTATGAAAGGAAACGAAAAAATAAAAGCTTTTCTTATAGAAGAAAGCCGTGGTTGCCCTAATAGATGTAAATTCTGTATACATCCCGGGAAAAGCGGTTCTGTATGGAGACATAAAAATCCGAAAAGAGTGGTCGATGAAATAGAAAAATCTCCTTCTGTAACGGTACGATTAACCGGTTCAAATCCACCTCCCGGACTACTTACATCTATATCGGAAGAAATACTCACGAGGCATCTTTCTATAAATTATTCTACCTTCGGCCATGCAAGGAATTTTCCGTCAGAAAATTATAAGTTAATGAGAAAAGCAGGATGCAGATCCATGGCTTTCGGTATAGAATCAGGATCCCAGTATATACTGGACAATTCTATAGGTAAAAATATTTCGGTAGAACAGGCAAAATCTGCTCTGAAAGCATCAAAAGAGGCAGGTATTTATACAATAGCAAGTGTTATAGTGCCTTCACCTTATGATACGGAAGAAACCATAAAAGAAACAATGCAGTTTCTTTTAGATGCAAATCCTGACTCAGTAACGGCACAATTTGCCATACTCACACCCAATACGGAATGGTGGGACAATCCGGAGAAATATGCTTTTCATTTTAAAGACAGAGAAGCTCTCAGGAAGAAACTCATGTTAAGAACCCCTCCGACCTTATTACCTGCTCCTCTGTGGGAAAGAATCCATTATAAATTAAATAATATGAATGACAGGGATATAATCAGGACAACGGAAAGATTTATAAGAAAATTACAGAGTAATGGTATTACACATGGCATGAGCGATTTTCACACAATACTGGCCATTTCAGGTAAGAAAGAGATAAAAGATTTGAAAGAAAAGAGTGAAAAAGCCTTTATAGAAGGAGATATGGAGCAAATTACAGATATAGTAAGTACTATAAATGAAAATATTCTTAAGAAGGAGAAGTGAGTGGTGAGTAGTGAATTGAACTCATAAAAATGCTTGAAAAATTTGCTTGATTTAAAAAGGATATTGAATAAATAGATAGAAAATTTTAATTAGATAGAGTGAAAAAACAGGACTGTTCACCACTCACTATTTCTGAGCAATACGGAGTAAAAAAATGGATCAAATCATATTAATAATAGTATTATTCCCTATCATCTTGCTTTCTCTTATAATACATGAGGTTGCCCATGGGAAAATGGCTTTTTTCCGGGGAGATCCCAGTGCTTTTTATGAAAACAGATTATCTTTCAACCCTCTCTTACATCTGGATCCGATGGGGTCGCTCCTTATGGCGGGAACACTGTTTTTTTCCGTTATTGCTACAGCAGTATCTGGAACGAATTTTATAGTCTGCCTTGGATGGGCAAAACCAGTCCCTGTAAGAGAAGAGAATTTCTCAAATTCCCGGTTCGATCTTATACTTGTGTCACTTGCAGGTCCTGCAAGTAATTTTATCCTGGCTTTTCTTGCAGGTCTTCCTTTTCAAACTGGTCTTATGAGAGTGCCTCAGAATGATTTCTTTTCAGAAGGAATTTTATCACTGTTTTTATATCTT
>JBEHWP010000887.1:0-2788 GCA_040217665.1 Vulcanimicrobiota bacterium | reverse complement strand
GAATTTTGAATTCAAAATTCTCATAACCATGCTTATTGTAAGAGTTTTGTAAATATTTATTTACGTGCTTATTATTTTTTAATAAGGAAAAATGTTGTTTTTCCCTATCTTTTAAATTTTTAGCACTGCCAATATATATTTTCTGGTTCACTCGATTTATTATGCAGTAAATTCCACTATTCTTTTTCATAACATCAGTCACCCTTTAGAAAGGTATTTCGTCATTCATAGCCAACTCACGATTGGCATCATTAATGGCTTTTGCTTCTTCTTCAGTCAGGTCTTTACAGAATTCATCCGCCAGGGAAGATGAATAATCATCAGGCGGAGCCTGTAGTTTCTCTTCCAGGGCAGATATTACGATATCCATTTCAGCCCTGGTGAGCTCTTTTGTAGTAGAAAGATATTTTCTGCCTGCTTTCTCTCTGGCAAATTCCAGATATATATGCCTGTCAAATGCCAAATCATTACAGAGCTTATGGAAGTATTTCCTCTGGTCTTCCGTCTGCAGTTCTTTACGAACCTGTTCATCATATTCAAGGGCTTCCTGTTCAGCTTTTTTTGTCTTTAAGCCTTCAAGGAAATTCTCAAAAGCTTTTATCTCTGCATCTGTAGCTTTATTATAGAAATAGTCCTTAAATTCTTTACTGGAAGTTGTTTTGTAGTTGTTTTTGACATATTCTTTCAGGTCGGGATGCCCGAAAAACTCCACAGAAGCTTTTACCAGTTCAACGGCCTTTTTACTCACCCCGTTATGCTGCTGGGTCTCTTTGGATTTGCCGTTTCCGTTTCCGTTATTCTTCTTTTGTGACTGGGGCTCCATAGTATAGGACAGATCTTCCACATCCTGGGTAAATATGTCGGAAAGTCCTGCAATGGATTTTGCCGCATCGACGAGGGCCCGTTTCTTTGCCATCTTCATAATGGTATTTGCCAGGTCGCAGGAATTGGTATTTTCAATTTTATACATGAAATATTTTCCGTACTGGCCGTCTTTTTCCACCTTCTCAAGAGTGCTTTCACTTACTCCCGGAGGGATGTCCTTTTTCCCTACCCACCGGTAAAGATATTTGTTTTCTCTTGAATTGCAGCTTCCTAAACCTTCAGTTACCTGGACATTAACCTCAGGAACAATTAAACGGCACCTGACCTTATAGTAAAAGAACCCTTTGTCCCAGTCCTCAATAGTTGCTATCTCGTCATACTTATCAAGTAATTTAAATCCGCGGCATACAAGCTCCGCGCCGGGAAGATAAAGAGAAGGTTTTTTGCATCCCGGGATAACACCGTAATGATACCCCTCTTTAAAAACCTCCATGATGATGGCTTTAAATGTTTCAAGACGGGTAATGGTCTCTTTGAAAAAGTTCGGGTCGAAATCTAAAAGCCCGATACTCTGAGGCTGAGTTAACTGTAGCTGTGTATTGCTTTCCATATCATATTACTTCCTTTCTTAATCTTAATTTACTTAAGCCGCCAGGGCTCTTTCCATTTTCTGTGAACAGATGCCACAATACGGCTCCGTATTCGGAATCATTGTTCCGCATCCGACACAGGGGTAATTTTCTTCTGAAACTTCTTCCGGCCGGGCCAGGTCTGACAGCTCCTTACCCAGTTCCTCGTTACACTTGCTGCAGAAATCTTTACCGGCTGGGATAACAGCGTCACATAATTCACAGAGGTTTGCTTTCCTTAATTTCGTAAGGTCTGTTACCGCTCTGGATTCATGACGATTTTTTGTATCTGCTGCAGAAACCGTGTATATCTGATAACAGGGCTCATCAAGGTAATACTCATACTTTACGGCTGTGATTATTACTTCAGTTTCCTCTGAGGAATTTTCGCTCCAGTAACCTTTCTGTATCGCTTTTTCACCCACTTTAAACGTTTTAATATAATCACTTTCCAGTCTGACCAGGTCTTTCTCAAGATGTTCCAGGTCGCTTTTTGTCAGCTCTATCTGTTCTTTCCTGCTGGCTATTTTCTCAAGCAGCTTCATGGTTTTATCATCCTCCTTAACAAATTTTTCTTCTTTCCCTTAATATGGCTTCTGCCGCGTATATAACTTCTAAAGAACCTGTATCAAAAAATGTTGCGTATATCTGCTTGTTTTTATCCGATACCTGAGTAATCTCGTCTGTGTGCTTCCTTCTCAGGTTTTTTCTTATCTTTTTTATCTTAAAGAAGCTGACTTTCAGGATTTTGTTTTTGACGGCATCAATACTGTCATTGACAAACATCTCGTCACATGCAGATAACATCTATCTCACCTCCTTAAAATCAGGGTCTCCCGCCATCGGCAGAGATGCTATTCCTATTGCTATCACAAACCACCAGAACACTATTGAATGTATTGCACTGTTGAAAATGATTGAAAAATTTTGCCATGTCATGCCACTATCTCCTCACAGCATTCCTGCTCTGAAGCAGGCCAGCCATGTGCATTCTGCACAGAGATTAAAGATGCAGGGCCGCCCGCATTTCTCGCAGGTATTTTTTTCTATTGGTTCCGGAGGAGATGATATTACTGGTTCGCCGGTTATAATTCTTTCGTCGATAATGATTGCCATCTCAGGCCGCCTCCAATTCTATCTCAGAGTTTTCGTAAGGAACTTCTCCGGCCTCGATCATGTCCAGAACCTCATCTGGAGTCATTTCGGAGAGAAGTTTCTTTTTAGTGGTGTATCCGCATTGACATTCGTAATAGTCTTCCCATTCACCATCCAGGTAAAGCGAACAGGCTTTTAATACTCTCAAGCATTCCGGGCAAGTGGTATTTTTTATTTCC
>JBEHWP010000886.1:0-2795 GCA_040217665.1 Vulcanimicrobiota bacterium | reverse complement strand
TCATTTTCCTGACGTTTCCATAGAGCAGCATTTTTATGTTTTTTAGCGTAATCTTCACTCATAGAAACTCTGTTAGAGGCAAGTTTTTCTATCTCTTTTTTAAATTTCGGTATTTTTTTTATTAAATCATGGAAATCACTTCTTGTGAGCTCCAGTAATACAGTACCGGTAATAGCAGTTATAGTAGCTTCCCTTTTTTTATTTTTCTGAAGGAGGGCTATTTCTCCGAAAGCTTCGCCGGGATTTAAATAAGATAATACAATATCTTCACCTGAAACAGTTTCTCTTGAAACCTGTATATGACCGGACATTATAAGATAAAAGCTATTCCCTTCGTCACCTTCTTTTATTATTATATCGCCCGGTTTATATATTCTTTTATTAAATCTTTTTACTATAATATCCATTTCTTCGGAACTGAATTCAGAAAAGAAAAGAAATTTAAAAAGCTGGTTTATTATAATATTATTTAAAGAAAGTATTTCCTGCATATTTCATAACTCATTTCAGACAGGGGTACTTTCGTACCCCCGTAAATTTTATAACATCTTTTTCAATTCCTGTACCAGAGCCGGTACAACCTGATAAACATCTCCTACAATGCCGTAATCGGCAACCTGAAAGATATTTGCTTCACTGTCTTTATTTATGGCTACTATACATCTGGCAGCAGACATACCTACAAGATGCTGTATTGCTCCCGATATACCACAGGCTATATAAAGTTTCGGAGCAATAACTTTACCTGTCTGTCCCACCTGATGACTCTGTTCTATCCAGTCAGAATCTACTGCTGCTCTTGAAGCTCCCATAGCTGCATTCAGAACCGATACAAGTTCTTCAACTATGTTAAATCCTTCCTTTTTGCCGAGGCCTCTGCCGCCGGAAACAACTATGTCGGCTTCTGCCACATCAAGTTCCTGTTTCTCACCCTTTTTAACTTCCAGTACTTTTACTTTAACAGGTTCTGTAAGATTTAAAGGACGTTTTTCCACCTGGCCTTTTCTGGAACTATCCATAGCTCCGAGAGGCAGAGTATTCGGTCTTACAGTAGCTATTTGAACGGCTTCCGTAAGTATTACTTTCGCCAGAACCTTTCCTGTATATATCGGCCTTGTAAGAACAAGTCTTCCTTCATTATTTAATTCCAGCTTTATACAGTCAGATGCAAGACCTGCGCCGACTTTTGCCGATAATCTTGCTCCCAGATCCCTTCCGGATGTGGTGGCGCCGAGTAAAACGATTGCAGGGGATTTCTCTTTTACTATACCTGCAAAGATTTGAGAATAAATATCTGTATTATAATGTGCAATGGAAGGATCATCCAGTAAATATACCTTATCTGCACCGTATGAGGCAAGAGTATCTGCCAGTCCTTCCACACCGGCTCCCATAAGAACTGCTCCTACTTCACCACCGGATTTATCGGCAAGTCTTCTTCCTTCACTCACAAGTTCTAAAGTTATCTTTGGTAAAATTCCATCTCTCTGTTCTGCAAATATTAAAATTCCCTGTGACATATATTCACCATCTTTCTCTATATTACTTTAGCTTCTTCTTTCAAGAATTTAGCAAGTTTTGCAGCTGCTTCAGCAGGTTCAACATCCTTAAGTATTGTCCCTGCCACTCTTGTAGCAGGTAACGCCATATCAACTATCTGCATCTTCGGTGCAGTATCAACTCCAAGAGTTTTTCCGTCTATTACATTAATAGTCTTCTTCTTTGCTGCCATCTTTCCTTTAAGTGAAGGATATCTCGGTTCATTCAGACCTTTCTGTGCCGTAAACAGTGCAGGCAGACTTACTTCCAGGACTTCAATACCGCCTTCAATCTGACGGTGCAGTTTTGCACCTGTTGCAGTAACTTCTGCATTTATAACAACAGGAACCTGTGGGATGCCGAGAAATTCCGCAATCATTGTTCCTACCTGGGCTGCATCATCATCAATGGCATGTTTTCCGCATATTATAAGATCATAACCGTTATTTTTTATGACCTGTGCCAGAACCCTTGCTGTACCGAGAGGATCAATATTTTCAAAACTATCGGACCAGACTCTTATTCCATTATCAACACCTCTGGCAAAACACTCCCTGATTGACTGATCCACATCAGGAGGCCCCACTGTAATAACTGTAACTTCTCCTCCGATTTTTTCTTTTACCCTCAGAGCTTCTTCCAGAGCAAACTCATCATAAGGATTAATTATGAATTTCACATCTTTAGTATCGATAGTACTGGATCCCGCTTTTAACTTTATTCTCGTCTCTGTATCGGGAACCTGCTTGATACAGGCTATTATTTTCATTCTTTTTCCTCCTTAATTTTTTATGGTCTATTTGACTGACATAAGAATGTCATAATAATCTCATCCATAAAGAACTATAAATTGCATTCACGCATTTGTAAAAGAAAATAATTCGACGATAAAAATGATTAACCTTCTCCAATATAAAAGTTATTATATAATCGTGCCCCGTGACGGGTGACACGTGACGGAATGACGGTTTCCCATTACTGCCACTATAAAATTTACGTAAAGGAACATATAAAAGGATAAAAGTAACCTTTTGAAGAATATAAAATTTTATATAAAATATTTCAGTAATTTTTAATACTATATTGTATTTCACTCGACTCTGGACAATTAGAGTCCTATAATGTCGAGATAAAAGTAACTATAATTTATTATGAACATACCGGTAAATATAAACCATATAAAATCTCTCTGTATCCATCTATTAATTGCAGGTGTACCTTTACTGTTTTATATCAATCATGGAAATCCATTCCTT
>JBEHWP010000885.1:0-2795 GCA_040217665.1 Vulcanimicrobiota bacterium | reverse complement strand
AATTAAAATTAAAATTTAAGAAGCCAGAATCAGTCATTCTGGCTATTTTGTTTGGAGAATGCAAATAGATTTGTTTTTTTATGTTATTTTATGTTACGATTATTCTGTCGTTGTAAATTATTTCGTTATGCATTGTTACGGATTTTTTTGTTTTTTTCCCCGCAAAAAACTATAATTAGAAACAGAAAAATTTTTTGAAGTGATAAAATTTTAATCAAAGAGGATTATAAGTTAATTATCTCGAATAATTAATAAAGTTTTATTTAGAGTCAGAAAGGAGCGTATTCTGTGGCAGAAAAACAAAAACCTAAAAAAAAGACAGAACTTGAAAAATGGACTTATGCCTTTGAGCTTATTAAAGAAAATTATAAGGGTACTATTGAACCTGAGGGTAAAACAGTTAAACTTACCGGAACCTCCAAAGGAAAAGAATTACTTGTAATACCTCAGGGCAGTAATGTTCATTTTGCTTTGAATTTAAAGAGTAATTTTAAATTACATTTAGGTACTGAGAGTTTTAAAAGTGATTGGGGTAAAAAGTTAAAACTTGTTAAAGAAATAACTATAGGTTCTCAGGATTTTGATTCCAAGTTTATTATAAAAGGTGAGCCTGCAGATAAGGTTGTGGAATTTTTATCTTCCGATAAAATACGCAGTGCTATAATGTGCTTTGAACCACTGGTATCACTTGAAGTTACAGAAAATATTCTGGAAATTATTACCAAAAAAGATAAAGAAATTTCTGATAAGAAAATAGATTTTCTCATAGAAAGAGCAGTATTTTTAGCAGAAGCTATAGAAAAACCTGTGGATATTACAAAAGAAGAAGAGAAACCTGAAATAGTATACGATAAGAAAAGAACTATCAGACTGGAACAGGAAAGTAAAGCACCTCTTTCCCTTGAAGAAAGAGTCATATTACTTGAGAAAAAAGTTAAGGATTTTGAAAAGGAATTTGATTTTATAAAATCCAAAATAAAATAAGCTAAATAAAAAAATAGTGAATAACATCTGTTATTCACTATTTTTTTATTTATTTAATAATTACTTCTTCCCATTGAAATGTAATTTTCCAGTAATGAAGCGATTCTTTTTTATTTAGAAATTCTTTGAGAAACAGAATATAATATTTCCCTTTTTCTTTCCCCTGAAGCATATAATAGTACCCTGTTATTGGAGCATTAACATAGGTATCCCATAAATCTATATCACTGGCAGTAATTTCTGTTATATCAGGTTTTGTTTTTCCAAATGCTTTAATCCGTTTGGCTTCCAGCATAGGAACTTTTTTTATGTCCGGATTTTCCAGGAAACTTATATCTGCCGTATGATCATCGGATTCCAGCAGCGCTTCATCAGGGAAACGATAGGCTTTCCAGATCTGTAAAGTAACAGTTCCACTCCGTAAATTATCTTCCGTGTCGGCCATAGCTATATTGAATGACATAAAGGCCAGTAAGATTATTAAACCACTGATTTTAAGAAAAAAATTCATTAATGTACCTCCTGAATAGATACGAAATAGTTTATTTGAACGAATAAAAATATTCGCCGGGAAAATCTAATTTCCTACAGAAAATGTAACTTTTTATCATAGCAGTTATCTATTTATCAGTGAATTTCATAATAAGATGTGCAAATCTTATTTCATCATCATGTTTTATTATTTTTTGTATGCCCTTTAATAATTTTTCTTTATTTATAAAGGTTCCAAGAGAACTTTCCCAGTCTTCTATGAAAAAATTGTTATTGTCATATAAAATTTTTGCATGTTTTCTGGAAACACCTTTGTCGAAACCTCCATACATAGTTACATCTATATCTACTACTATGTTATTTTTCAGATCGGTCCTTCCTATTAACAGAGCAGAAACATAAGGAGGACATGGAAGAGTTATAGTCTGGCCTGTAGGGATGGTATTTTCCAGAATTATTAACCTGGGATTTTTGACGTGGCCATTCGATATCTGTACTGGTTCTACAGGCAATGATTTAAGTGTTTGTTCAATCGGTGCAAAACATATATTACAGAATAATGTCCCCTGTGGATTAACAGTTCCGCATTGAGAGCATGTCATATAAAATTCCTCCTTTTTACTGTTTTGAACTCAGTATCTGGTTGTAAGAGTTTTCGCCGCTGATTGTTTTGACATAGTTGTAAGTGTTCTTCTCATATCCTTTGTTTCAAAGGAAGGATGGTCTTCTGTTTTAATCGCATCTGTCAGGGTTTTAACATTTGTAGCCAGATCTGATCTGCCGAGCTGTGTATAAACATTATAAACCTGATAAAGCATTCTGGATGCACCGTTTGTATCGCCTCTGTCTGCTCTGTCCAGGGCAAGGGTCTGTAATTTTGTAGCCCCTGCAAGCTGTACTGTTTCCAGAACATTTTGATTTACTCTGCATAAAGAAGCATCTTTTATGCAGTTTACGTGAATTTTAAAAGTTTCTTTCTGACCTGTAATATTATACAGTGGTATATCATATGTAACTTCCAGAGTTCCTGTTTCATGTATCCCCTCCGGAAGAGATGGAATTTCTGCCTGAAATAATATTGCCTGCCCCCTTGCTCTATCAAGATTTCCAAGTGACATAAATACATAATCGGGACATGTAATACTTATCTGATGTATATCTGGTATTACTCTGGATACTTCTTTTAAAGTTCCGTTACTCATCTGCATTGTTCCTTCAAGATTGGTTATTGCTATATCTCCAAGTACTCCTATTTCTACATTGAATATATTTACCAGATTTGATGGGTTTGATATATGTTCCATTCTGCCTGTTGTTAT
>JBEHWP010000884.1:0-2798 GCA_040217665.1 Vulcanimicrobiota bacterium | reverse complement strand
AGCAGGTTAATAAAACTGGCAGTTTAAAGGTATAGGAAATTTTATTTTACTGACCTGAGCATAAGCATTTAATAAACGTTTTCCTCCCGTCACGCGTTACGCGTCACGAAAACATTTATATATCATTTATGCTCACCTCAGCATATGTCTCGATTGAAACGTGAAAGGAGGGATTATTATCAAAAAGATTTTAATTGCCTTTATTATATTGCTTCTTACATCTTTTCCCGTTCTGGCAAAAGACAGTGGCTCTGTATATGTAATGAAGATAAAAGGCCCTATAGGTCCTGTTACAGATACCTATTTCAAAAGGGTTCTGGAAGAGGCAAAAAAGCATGATGCCATGTGTCTTGTCGTAGAGATGGATACACCGGGCGGCCTTATGGATTCAATGAAAGACATAATGCAGAAAATTATTAATTCCGAAATACCTGTTGTTGTTTATGTGTCTCCCGGCGGGGCCAGTGCTACGTCTGCAGGGGTGTTTATAACACTTTCCGCTCATGTGGCGGCTATGGCGCCAAATACAAATATAGGAGCAGCCCATCCTGTTATGATAGGTGAAAACGGTGAGCAGCAGATGTCAAAGGAAATGAAAGAAAAGATAACAAATGATTCTGTGGCTCTGATAAAAACAACGGCAGATAAAAAAGGAAGAAATATGGAATGGGCAGAAAAAGCTGTCAGGGAAAGTGTTTCCGCAACAGAGAAAGAAGCTCTGCAACTGAAGGTTGTAGACCTTGTAGCGGCTAATCTGACAGAATTACTGAAAAGTATTGACGGTTTAAAGATTGAAACGGTAAAAGGAACAGTTTTTCTAAAAACTTCCGGTGCTATAATAAAGGAAATACCTATGAGTAGTACTGAAAAATTCCTTAATGTTCTGAGCAATCCCAATGTGGCTTATATATTAATCATACTGGGAACGTACGGTTTGATTTATGAACTGGCAAGTCCTATGTCCATATTTCCCGGTGTAGTCGGAGGCATATGTATTATCCTTGCTTTTTTTGCCCTGGGAACCCTGCCTGTAAATTATGCAGGTCTTGCATTGTTAGTATTTGCCTTTATTCTGTTTATAATAGATATTAAAGCACCTACCCATGGAATTCTTACTGCAGGAGGAGTAATTTCAATGATTTTAGGTTCCATCTTTCTTTTTAATTCTGATCTGCCATTCTACCAGGTTTCGTGGAGTATTATACTGGGAGTAGTGGGAACGACTACCGTCTTTTTTGTATTTATAATAACTACAGTACTTCGGAGTCATAAAAAGAAAGTTACTACAGGAGTAGAAGGATTTACGGGACAGAAGGGAATTGTAAAAAATCCCCTTGAACCGAAAGGACAGATCATGCTTGATGGTGCCCTGTGGCGTGCAATAACTACAGGAAGATATGTGAAAGAAGGGGAAGAGGTTATTGTTAAAAAGGTAGATGGTTTGACTGTATATGTTGAACCTTATGAAAATAAGTAGTAAAGGCAGGTGGTTTTTTATATATTTTGAAAAATTTTATAAGCATTCAGCTGATAGCTGATAGCTGAAAATTTACAAAGCTTAAATAAAGAAAGGATGATGTTCAGTGGATAAAATTTTTGCCTGCGGTGCACCTTTGATTATTGTTGTTATTATTGCATTTATATCTATTATTACATCTGCCATAAGGATTGTAAATGAGTACGAGAGGGCTGTTGTTTTCAGGCTGGGGAGGCTGGTAGGAGCAAAGGGGCCAGGACTTATTCTCCTTATACCTTTTATTGATACTATGAGGAAAGTGGATATTCGCGTTATAACTATGGATGTGCCGGCACAGGAAGTTATAACCAAAGATAATGTTACAATTAAAGTAAATGCCGTTGTATATTTTAAAGTATTTGACCCCTGTAAATCTGTTGTAAATGTTCTTGATTTTATAAGAGCAACTTCTCAGATTGCTCAGACTACACTCAGGAGTATACTCGGACAGGTAGAGTTAGATGAAGTATTGTCACACAGGGAAAAAATCAATCAGGAACTTCAGTATATAATTGATGAACAGACTGAACCATGGGGCATTAAAGTCAGTACTGTGGAAGTAAAAGATGTTGAATTGCCTCAGAGTATGCAGAGAGCTATGGCAAAACAGGCAGAAGCAGAACGTGAAAAGAGAGCAAAGATTATTCATGCTTCCGGTGAATTTGAAGCATCGAAACAGCTGGCACAGGCTGCCAGTATAATAGGCTCCGAACCTGCTACATTACAGCTCAGATTCCTTCAGACTCTCACGGAAATAGCAGTTGAGAAAAATTCTACCATACTGTTTCCTGTGCCAATAGATATTTTTGAACCATTCAGAGCTATAGCACAGAATATGAAAGCAGATATGAAGGACGAAAAAGGCATTACGAGAGGAATAAATGATTAAATTACCGTGAGCAGTGAGTAGTGAGTAATTTGTGACCTTTCTATTCACTACTCACTGCCCGGTAGAAGGGACGAAATTTTTCTTATAAAACTGAGAGATTATAACCTGCACAATAATTATACCTCCGCAGTTTGCCATGAGATCTGCTATTGTAAAACTTCTTGCAGGTATAAAGATTTGAAGTGTTTCGCAGATAACAGCCCAGATAAGGCCGATTAAAAGAGTAAGTTTAGCAGTGCAGGTGTAGAAAGAGCCCCTTAAAAGAATACTGAAAAGGCAGAAACCGCTGAAATGGTATATTACATCTATATAATCCCAGAAAAATATACTTTCAGGAAGATTTTCAACTCCTGTGGTACATAAGAACAATATAATAATTCCATAAAATAGTGT
>JBEHWP010000883.1:0-2808 GCA_040217665.1 Vulcanimicrobiota bacterium | reverse complement strand
CTTGCATACAGCGGTGGACTAGATACATCCTGTATACTTAAATGGCTTATAGATGAAGGATTTGAAGTAATAGCCTATCTTGCAGACGTAGGCCAGAATGAAGATTTTAACGAAACAAAGGAGAAGGCTCTCAAAATAGGGGCAACCAGAGTATATATTGAAGATTTGAAAGAAGAACTTGTTACAGATTATATATTCCCTGCATTCAGCGCAAATGCTCTCTATGAAGGAAGATACCTTCTCGGTACATCTCTTGCAAGGCCTCTGATTGCAAAAAGACATATAGAGATTGCAGAGAAAGAACAGGCTGAATATGTTGCCCATGGAGCAACAGGTAAAGGAAATGATCAGGTCCGATTTGAATTGAGTTATTATGCCTTAAATCCAAAGATAAAAATCATTTCCCCGTGGAAAGACAAAGAATTTCTTGCAAAATTCAAAGGAAGAACAGACCTTATAAATTATGCAAAAGAAAAAAATATACCTCTCTCCGTAACGCTGGAAAAGCCTTACAGTATGGATGAAAATCTTCTTCACATAAGCTTTGAATCTGGCATTCTAGAAGACCCTGCCATGGAACCCCATAAAGATATGTTCAAATTAACTGTTGATCCTGCAGATGCACCTGATAAAGAAACAAAGATAGAAATACATTTTAAAGACGGTATACCGGTAAAAGTCGTAAACCTTGAAGATGGTAAAATAAAGACAAAACCTCTGGAACTCTTTACCTATTTAAATCAACTGGGTAGAGAAAACGGCATTGGAAGAATTGATATAGTAGAAAACAGGTTTGTAGGAATAAAATCAAGAGGTGTATATGAAACTCCGGGAGGAACAATTCTGAGAGCAGCTCATATGGATATTGAAGGGATAGCCATGGACAGAGAAGTTATGAGACTCCGTGATATGCTCACACCAAAATTCTCAGAACTTGTTTACAACGGTTTCTGGTTCAGCCCTGAAATGGACTTTCTTATGGCAGCAATAAAGAAAAGTCAGGAAATAATAGATGGAGTGGTTTACTTAAAACTCTATAAAGGAAATGTTATAATTACGGGACGAACATCTCCAAGTTCACTTTATGATCAGTCTCTTTCCAGTATGGATATTGAAGGAGGATTTGATCAGACAGATTCTGAAGGATTTATAAAGATAAATGCCATAAGACTTATGGCCCATCATGAAATCACGAAAAGAATGGGGAAAAAGTGAGTGAGTAGTGAGTAGTGAGTTGTGAGTTGTGAGTTGTGAGTAGTGAACTGTAAGCAGAGAACCGGTCACAGGTTGCTGGTGTCCGGCCACTACTCACCGGTCACTGTTCACTGTTCACTGTTCACTGTTCACTGTTCACTGTTCACTGAAAATGAAACTCTGGAATAAAGGAAAAGAACTGAATGAACTTATAGAAGATTTTACGGTGGGAGAAGATTTTATTCTGGATAAAGAACTTCTCCGTTATGACTGTGAAGGTTCTATTGCCCATGCCATGACACTGGAAAAATCCGGTATATTAACAGTGGAAGAAAGAGAAAAACTTGTAGAGGCACTCAAAGAGATACATAGAACCGGCATTGAGATAAAAAAAGAAGATGAAGATGTGCATACTGCCATAGAAAACTATCTTATAGAAAAACTGGGAGATCTCGGAAGAAAAATTCATACAGGACGCTCCAGAAATGATCAGGTCATGGTAGATGTACAGTTATGGGCACGGGATAATATTTTAAAGGTATATACTCTTGGTATGAATCTGGCAGAAATAATAAATGATTTTTCAAAGAACAATCCCGCTCTTATGCCCGGTTATACCCATATGCAGAGAGCAATGATCTCTTCTTTACAGCTTCTGACCGGTTCTTATATAGAATCTGTTCTTGATGATCTCCTCTTACTGGAAACAGCTTTTCAGATAAATAATCGAAACCCTCTGGGAAGTGCTGCCGGATACGGTTCGTCTCTGGGTCTTGACAGAGATTATACGGCAAAACTTATGAATTTTAACGGAAACAGGAATCCTATTTATGTTCAATCAAGGCCGAAATTAATTTCCACAATGATTTTTCCTCTGTCCAGTTTTATGAAAACACTGGATAAAATTTCATGTGATCTCCTTATGTTTACCATGGGAGAATTTAATTTCTTTTCCCTACCTGATGAATTCTGCACAGGTTCAAGCATAATGCCTCAGAAGAAAAATTATGATCTCCTTGAATTAATCCGCAGCAGTTCATCACAGGTTCACAGTTTACTCTATCGTGTCGATATGACGGGCAGTAAATTGATAAGCGGATATAACAGGGATTATCAACTCACAAAAGGTCCTCTTATGGAAGCCTTCTCTGTAACATCAAAATGCCTTGAAGTAATGACACTGATCTTCAGCCATTTACAGGTCAATAAAGAAGCTATGAACAGAGCTATAAGGCATGAAATTTTTGCTACCGATAAGGCCTATGAACTGGTAAAAAATGGAACTCCCTTCAGAGAAGCTTACAGTATGGTAGCCAGAAATCTTGATAAAATCGAAATACCTGAACATATATACGATGGAAGAGATTTCCTGAAATTTAAAGACTATAAAAAGGAGATAGAAGAAAGAAAGATCTTTCTTACGCATCACGCATCACGTGTCACGCGTTACAAATTATGAAAATAACCATTCTTTTTATATCATTTATTATATTATTTATTAGTACCGCAGTAATAATACCGGCAAAAGAACTTCCTTCAACAGTGTTTTACAGGGATACAGAGATGGTACTCATTCCGAAGGGAGATTTTTGGATGGGAAGTACGGCAAAACAG
>JBEHWP010000882.1:0-2823 GCA_040217665.1 Vulcanimicrobiota bacterium | reverse complement strand
CCTTTAGAAACAATTAATTCAATAGAATTCTGCCATAATACCTGGCTTTCCATTTGAAGAATTAAAGCATCTTTTATTTCCTGAGCCGAATTTGCTTCTCTGGCATAAACATTTGTTATTACTGGTATCCTGGGATTTTTTATTTCTATTTTTTCAATTTCTTCCTTTAATTTCGCCGAAGCAGATTTCATTAAAGGACTATGAAATGCACCACTCACATTTAAAGGTATAACTCTTCTGGCATTTGCCCGAGTTGCCAGTTCCCTGGCTTTAGCAACTGCATCTATATCTCCGGATATTACTACCTGATCAGAACAATTAAGGTTAGCTATCTGGCAGATTCCTTTTGATGAAACATCTGTACAGATATTATTTATTTGTTCATGGGAAAGTCCGATTATTGCAGCCATAGCTCCGGGAGTATAAATACCGGCTTCATACATCAGAGAGCCTCTTTTTCTGACAAGCAAAAGAGCGTCTTCCACTGAAAGAGCTCCTGCTGCCACTAAAGCTGCATATTCACCAACACTGTGTCCTGCTACCATAGATGGGTTCAAACCCTTTTCTCTTAACATTGCAAAAGCGGCTATACTCGTTGTTACTATTGCCGGTTGAGTATTTATAGTTTTCGTTAATTCCTCTTCCGGTCCTTCCCAGCACAGACGGGATAATTCCATTCCAAGAACTTTATCAGCCACTTCGAAAATAGAAGCAGCCTCTCTGGATATTGAAGCCAGTTCCTTGCCCATACCTATATATTGGGATCCCTGACCGGGAAAGAGACATGCAAAATTCATATAATCACTTCCTAAATGTATATAATATATAAAAAATTACCATCTAATTACAGCAGAAGCCCAGGTATATCCTGCACCAAAGGCAGTCATAACAATAACATCATTATCTTTAACCTTTTTACTCTGTATTAATTCACTTAAAGCTATTACTATAGATGCAGATGATGTGTTACCGTAGTTTTCTATATTGACATAAACCTGGTCTTCCTGTAATTTAAGCCTTTTTCCCAGAGATTGTATGATTCGAAGGTTGGCCTGATGAGGAATTAAAAAAGTTATATCATCATTAGTCATATTACATTTTGCCAGTACGCTTTCGACTGCTTCACTCATGTAGCGAACAGCATTTTTAAATACTTCCCGTCCGTCCATTTTTATATAATGAAGCCTGTCTTTTACTGAATCCGGTGAAGCTGGCATTCTTGAGCCTCCTGCCGGCAGTTTAAGCATTTCTCCGCCTGAACCGTCAGAGCCCATAGCACTTGCTATTAACCCCTTTCCATCTTCAACAGGGCCGAGTAAAACTGCTCCTGCACCATCACCAAAAACAACGCAGGTATTTCTATCAGTCCAGTCTGTGAATTTAGATAACGTTTCTGCACCTATAACCAGAATATTCTCATACATGCCTGTAGCTATCATCTGAGATGCAACGACTAAAGAATAAATAAAACCAGAACAGCCTGCAGAAAGGTCAAAGGCACCGGCATGCCTGGCACCCAGTTTATCCTGCACTATACAGGCAGTTGATGGAAAAAACATATCAGGTGAAGCTGTTGCGAGTATAATATAATCTAATTTTTCTGCTGTAATACCTGCATCCTGCAAAGCTATAACAGCTGCTTTATATGCCACATCTGATGTAGCATCATCATTTTCTGATATTCTTCTCTCTTTAATACCGGTTCTAAGAGTTATCCATTCATCTGAAGTATCAACCATTTTTTCTAAATCAAAATTTGTCAGGATCTTATCCGGAACATAATGTCCTATACCTTTTATTCCAACTGCTCTGATTTTTTTCATAACATATAACTCTGCCTTGCTAATTTATTCAGGAGAGTCTTTCTCCTTTCTATACAAATATAATATTTAACTTGCAATATGCAGGAAAGAACTGTAATCTCTTCCATTATAAGTACCGCAGGCAGGACATACACAATGACTTAATTTTAATTCTTTACAGTCTTTATTACTGCAAGCTACAAGCTGTGGCGGATTTAACTTCAAATGAGATCTTCTGCGTCGTGTTTTAGATCTTGAAGTCTTATATTTAGGATTAGCCATAATTTAACACTCTTCCTTTCTTTACAGATTGAATTTTTCTGTTAATTTGGCCCATCTTGGATCTGAGTCATTTTTTTTGCAATTACAGGAACCTTCATTTAAATCTATGCCACAGGTAAAACAAAGTCCTTTACAATCAGATTTACACAGAGGTTTTAATGGTAATAAAAGAGTTATTTTCTGTCTTAATAATTCTTTCAGATCCAGTATATCTTCTTCTACAAAATAATTATCAAATACATCTATTTCCTTAACAGGATATTCACAGACTTCTTCCAATGTAATCTGATCTCTGTATTCACATGGATTAAGACACCTGCTGCATACCATTTTCACTTTTACATACAAAATGCCTGTAACATAGACACCTTTACCTATATCAGCCATTTTATACTGTACATCTACCATACAATCTTCCAGGCTATCATCTGAAAAATCGAGAGGCCCTTTATATGAACCAGATAGTTTAACTATCTTATTTTTTTTTACTTCTGCAACATCTATCCTTAAATCCATATGATACAACAACTACTTCCAAGTATAATAGGCTTTATCAACATGGTTAATAATTATAAATACTATATTATCTCTTGTCAAGAGATGATTGTGTTTTTTTATGACACGTTGATTAACTTGTAATGGAAATCATATTTAAGTTCAGATAAACCTATATTTATATGAAAATCGTAATTTGTAACGCGTGACGGGACGAACAAATTCTCATTCTTCGTTGTGACCG
>JBEHWP010000881.1:0-2831 GCA_040217665.1 Vulcanimicrobiota bacterium | reverse complement strand
TGGCGAAAAAATTGAAGTAGAATGTGGAAAAATGGGGTATGGCAGGACTTCTTCATGATCTTGACTTTGAGGAAACAGATGAAGATCCGAAAAAACATACACTTGTTACAGAAGATATTCTGAGTGGCATGGGCGTGGACTGTGAAATTATTTACGCCATAAAAGCCCATAATGCGGAAGGTATCGGTATTGAAAGAAAAAGCGTTTTTGATTATGCACTGACATGTGCGGAATCTGTAACAGGACTTATTGTGGCCACTGCCCTTGTTTTACCTGATAAGAAAATTTCCTCCGTAACAGCAGAAGCTGTTATAAAGAAGATGAAGAAAAAGGATTTTGCAAGGAAAGTAAGCAGAGAAAGAATTAAGGATTGTGATGGAACAGGACTTAAACTTGAAGAATTTATGGCCATAGCAGTGAGTGCCATGCAGGGTATCAGTGCTGAACTGGGACTTTAATGGCAATTCAGAACATATGAAAATAATTTACATTTTGTTAACAAAATTTTTAATCTATTAATGAGGTTTTATGATATATTAAAGCAAATAAAGAATTTATTGCTGAGTATGAATATTTATAGTGTAGTTCATAACAAATTACAGATAATCCTCGCGTGACGCGTCACGAAGCACTTGATTTCTAATAAGTTATGAAAGTAACTATAATTTCATTTCTATGAGGACTAAAGATGAATGACGGAGGTTCATGTCAGTAATTTCAGGAGGTATAAATTAATGATTATAGGTGACAGCATGGTCAACTCTGTATCTTTACAGAAAACCGGACAGGTTGTAAAAAAAGAGGAACCATCGGAGCAGAAGGATGGTTTTGCTCAGAGTGCTCCTGAAGAAAAAACCGGTTACGGAGCAAATCTTCTTCAGTCAATAAAATACGGTGCAGCTAAAGGCATTGAAAAAGGTATGGAATGGGGGGCAGACATTGCATCACATATTGTACCGCAGAATTATGACCTTCTGAGTGCTCTCGGTATGCTGATGGTAGGCCCGATCTTTATGTTACCCATAGCCTGTATTACAGGACCTGTAGGCGCTGTAGTAGGAACAGCTCTCGGTCTTGTCGGAAGCAGTGTGGATAAACCTGATATGTTAAAGTCTAAAGAAGAATTACAACAGGAACAGGCCGGTAAAACACAGTCATAATTTTTTTATACAGTCAGAGAACAGAAGAAATTCCTTTACCTGTTTTCTGACTGTTTGTATTTATACAGAGAAATATTCTTTTCAGAAGCAGGATTATTTATGTATATAGATGCTATATCTATAGATAAAAGATTGATGGATTTATTGATTTCCTGTGAAATAGAATGTATTATCCACAGTATTTTTCGGAGAGCAATTAATCTGAAGACCTCCGGCTGTGATATGATTTCAATAATTTCAGGAGGAAACGGCCCCAATGTCATAATGGTTTCAGACAGATACGATTTTCTGACATTCGGTTTAAATACCGGCCATAGTGTGACATGTACTGAAAATGGAATATATTTTCATAAAGAGATTTTTATAAATTTCAAGAACATTCCTCTCTGGGAATATTTACCCGGTAAGATAAATACGGATAAATTGAAAAAAAATTTTTTTTCTTTTCTATCTTTTCTTGCTTCTAAAAAATATTCAGACCCGGAAGAAATTATAAAAGAAACCTTTTTATCAGTGCAAAATCCTTCTATTGCAGTCCCTTTATATGATAGTATAAATTCTTTAATTAAAGCAATAAAGGAGCATAACAGAGGGAGGATTAAAAGTTTCCTGAGTAGAATTATAGGTACAGGGGAAGGGCTTACACCGGCAGGTGATGATTTTCTGGTAGGTCTTGTGGGAATACTTTATTATTTCAGCAGAACTGCAGAAACCTCGGAAAGAGCCAGTTTTATACTGGATATAATAAAAGAAGAGCTGGATACAGAAAAAACAAATTTTATAAGTTCCAGATTTCTCTCGTTTTCTCTTGAAGGAAGATTTTCGCAGACTGTTTTAGAATTTTTAGATGCCTTATTTTCTGCATCACCTGTAGATCAAAAACCATTAAGAAATCTTTTATCTTATGGTGCCAGTTCAGGTACTGTTACAGTTACCGGCATATTAACCGGATGTTTGTTACTGACTTGAGCATAAGCATTTAAGGAATGACAATTAAATAACTGTCTCAAATATATTAAATCGTGGCGCGTAACGCGAAGAAAGAGACTATTAATAAATACCTTTCCCTCCCGTCATGCATGTATTATTTTATGTTTATCTCAGTATATATACTGATAACTCGCTGCAACTGAGAACACTGACAGCTAAATGTGAAAGGAGATATTTTATGAGTGTAAAAAATATTGTGAAAAAGAACAGATATCTTGATTCGGTTCTTTTAATGCTTGTTTCAAATCAGATTAAAGAAATGAATGGCATAATAAAAGCTTCTGTGATGATGGGTACAGATAATAACAGAGAATTGCTCTCTTCAGACTCTTTACTTACAGGGGAAGGAAAAGAGGCAGGGCCGAACGATCTTTTAATAGCTTTATCTCTTGAGGATAATGCAGATATGGATAAAATACTGGAGGAAATAGAAAATTTTCTATCCAGTAAAAAGAAACCTTCTTCAGACGATACAGGTTCTGTTACGCCAAAATCTATAGAAGCAGCTTTAAACCTGATGGATGCCAATATGGTTGTTATTTCTCTTCCCGGAGATTATGCCAGATGGGAAGCGGAAAAAGCTCTTATGAACGGACTTCATGTAATGTTATTCAGTGATAATGTTTCTGTAGAAGATGAAATAGAACTTAAAACTCTTGCCAGGGAAAAGGGCCTTTTACT
>JBEHWP010000880.1:0-2833 GCA_040217665.1 Vulcanimicrobiota bacterium | reverse complement strand
CTTGATTAATGTAGCATTAATTTTATTTATTCTGACAATTTTACTGCATATAAGCTTTAAATTAAAACGAAGATCTTTAAATTTATCTCTGTAAGGTGATGGAAGAGCATTACAAATTTCTCTTAAAGGCAGGATAGAATTATCTTTACAAAGTCCGCAGGATAAATTCTCTTGTAGCCTGTACCCTTCTTTTTCCAGGTCTTCTATGTGATTTAAAAGCTTATGTTTTTCCTCTGTTATTCCTTCCAGTCTGTTAACTTCTCTTTTTATTAATACTTCTCGTTCTTCTGAAAGAAGATCTCCCAGAGAATTATAAGAAGAGAGTAATTCTGACAGATAGTCATGGAATTCTTTTACCTGTTTTTCCATTGTTCCTTCCCCCTGTTCCTTCAATATAAATCAAAGGAATCTTCACATGTTTCCCGGATGGAGGAAGGCTATATATTTAAATACCGAAACTCTTCAGCATTTTTTCTGCTACTTTCTCCCCGGGAATATTATAATTATTAGTCTGGATCTGGCTCTGGATCTGGTTTACCCTGTCCTGTCTGATATCAGGAACTTCATCCAGGGCAGCTCTGGCATTCTTGAACTGCTGTGCCTGATTTGAAATTGTTAAAGCCTGCTTTTCCGACTGGAGTTTTTCTGTTTCCTTTGTTCCCCTGTCTTCAAGCTGCCTTTGCTGGGCAACCCTGTTTACATCGGTCTGTTTGGTTATATCAAATTGATTGCTTCTTATTTTATCCATTGTTCTCCACCTCCCACCGCATCCCGGATTTATTTCATTCTATATTATATATCGGCAGAAAGGTAATTTTTATTTATACCTGTCTAAAAGATATTTTAAAATTTTTTACCCTGTACCGTTATTCTGTCATATGTTGTTCAGCTGAATTGCTATACTTTCTGTTACCCATTACGCATTACGATCCATAATAATCAAACTGATTGAAAGATACTTCTTCTTTTTCTTCTTCCACAATAGATGTAATCTGCATACCTATATTATCACCGTTCAGACCTGGCCGTCCCAGAAATTTTGAAACACCCATCAGTTTTATCTCAAGTTCATCGTAAACACCTTTGTTAAGACATATAACATTACCATGTTTGAGGCCGAGCAACTCATTCAGGGATATTTCCGAATTGCCCAGTTCTACTACTGCAGGTATGGGAAGGGTTTCAAGTAATTTTTTTCTATAAGAAAAAGCATTCCCGTCCATAGGCATTTTATCCTTGGAAGCCCATAAATCACTGGAACTGAACCTGGAAAGTATCGGCTCTATGACGCCATAGGGAATACATACACTCATAATGCCGCTGCTTTCCGCTATTCTTATTTCGAAAGTACCAAGAAGAACTGTTTCTTTAGGAGAAGCAATCCTGGGTAAAAACATGGGATTACATTCTATAATTTCTATTTCAGGTGTAATTTCAATCACATTGGACCACGATTCTTTAAAAACCGAAAGAACTTTCACGATTAAACCTTCTATAAGGGATCTTTCCAGATCCGTAAGTTCTCTTTCTTTTGTAAGACTCCAGCCGGGGCCTCCCAGGAGTTTATCTATGGCAGTAAATATAACAGAGAGATTAAACTGAATAATAGAACTGCCTGTAAGAGGTTCCAGACTGAACACAGTATTTACTGAACTTACTACAATGGATTTTGAATATTCTTCATATGTCATCTGATCGACTGATGCAACTTCTACATCGACCTTTGCTTTGAGGTAAACGGAAAGAGCTGTGCTTGCAAGACGTGCAAATATATCATTTATGGCATGAGCTGCATGTATATGATAACGGGAAAATTTTTCCGGAATCCTGAAATCATAGGTCTTTATCTTATGAGATGAAGATTTTTCTTTTGATTTTTCAATAACTTTATCTTCTGATACCTTCTCAGGTTCTACCTGTCTGGCCACACCTGTAGTCTGAGAAAGATCTGATATTAACTGATTGATTTCAGCCTGTGTGAGAACTTCAGCCATAAATTAGCTTTTTAGCTATCAGCTATCAGCTTTTTCACCTCAATTCAGCAGTTCATCAATTCAGCAGTTCAGCTGACATGCTATATAATTTCTACATTACCCTGGAGAGCTCCTGCTTCCTTCAAAGCCTGAAGTATGGCTATTAAATCCCTGGGCGTAGCACCTATAGCATTTAAAGCATCCACTACCTGCTGTAATGTTGTATTTTCAGATAAATAGAGTAAATTTTTCTTTTCTTCCTTTACCTGTATATTTATATCCTGAACTGTCTCTGTCGTCCCTGAAGATAAAGGAGGAGGCTGGGATACTCCTGGAGTTACTTTGATAGTAACAGTAATATTTCCATGAGATACTGCCACAGGAGAAAGTTTTATGTCTTTATTTATAACAACTGTTCCTGTTCTTTCATTTATTACTACCTTTGCCACTTCATCAGGTACAAGGGTAAGTTCTTCTATACGGGCCATGAATTCTACAGTCTGATCCTGATATTCAGGAGGAATATTAATCCTGACAGTACCGGGATCAAGCGCTTTTGCTGTGTCAGGAGAAAAAGTCATATTAATGGCCTGTGCCATCCTTTGAGCAGTAGTAAAATCAGGTTCCTGAAGTGAAAGTAGCAGCTCATTACCTCTGGCCAGAGGTGTGCTGAAATCCTGATTTATAAGTCCTCCGCCGGGAATTCTTCCTACTACAGGGTGATTTTTTGTGATTTTATTTCCTCCTCCACCTGTGGCATTAAATCCGCCTATGGAAACAGGGCCCTGGGCAGAACCGTAAACATTCCCGTCTGCACCGCTCAGAGGAGTAAAAAGCAATACTCCGCCCTGAATACTTGT
>JBEHWP010000879.1:0-2836 GCA_040217665.1 Vulcanimicrobiota bacterium | reverse complement strand
ATTTTCCATCAGTACCTGTTGAATGGATTCCGTCTCTTTCCGGTATTTTTCCTGCTGATACTGTAATTCACATTTGAGCATTGAAATAGTATTTTCTTTTATTTGCAGTTCTTCCGGTTCTGACGGCCCTGTTATCTGTTTTCTGAGTAATTCGTTTTCCTGTAATAACATGTTTACTCTATCTTTTAAATATTGATTTTCCTGTTTTAATTTATCTGCTAAAAAATTTTCTTCCAGTGGTTTCAGTAAATTTGATTTTTCAAAGAAGTCTTCCAGTGCTTTTTTCATATTTTCATAGATTATTGCATGATTATTATCTGACATAGAACACCTGCTTTCTCCGTAGGTTAAAAATGAATTGGAAAATCCCCTGCCAGTAAAAGGAAATTCATAACTTTACGCATCGGAACTATCCAGAGACTGTAAAGAGGACTGTATATAAAAACAAGTAATGGTATCATACCGTATCTTCTTAATCCTTCAAGATTTCTTGCAAGTTCGTAGGGAAGGAATCCTGAAAGAATAGTAAATCCGTCCAGAGGCGGTACCGGTGCCAGATTGAATATACCGAGGCCCACATTCAGTATGACAAGATAGGAGAGAAATATCTCCAGTGCAGAAGGAACTGTCATAAACAGGCAGAAAATTTTGTGAATATAGGTAGCCGTAAAGGCAATAAAGAAGTTAGACATCGGCCCTGCTGCCGTTACAAACATAATGTCTCTCTTCGGATTGTTCAATCTCAAAGGGTTTACCGGTACAGGTTTACCCCAGCCAAATCCTATGCCTGCAGCCATACTTAATATTATAAATAAAAATCCGTAAGGATCGAAGTGGGCTACAGGGTTCAATGTAACCCTGCCCTGACTCCAGGCAGTTCTATCACCTAACAGATATGCTGTATAGGCATGGGAAAATTCATGCACCGTTATTGAAAAAACCAGTGCCGGCAATATAAGAAATAATATTTCAGGATTTGCAAAGGTAAACATTTTTTTGAACCTCCTTTTTTCAGTGGTCAGTGAATACTGACCAGTCATCAGTGAGATGTAGTTATTTCCTGACTGTTCCTTGTTGCTGATAACTACTCACTGCTCACTGTTTCTTTGGTGCTCCTATGGTTTCCATAAAATTTCTGGCATATTCCAGACCATCTTCTCTGCCTTTTATGATGCCATCCATTACTTTTTCCTTTACTTCGTTAATTGCCTGACGGAAGTAAGGCCCCGGTAGATAATTCATTTCTATAAGGTCCGAACCTGATATGGTGGATTTAACATGCCTCCATCTGGTAAGATAATTTATTATTCTTCTTCTGGCAATTTTATTTTTTATCTCTGACATAATATAAAATAAAAATTCCATCGACAGCCCCGACAGTTCTCTGCATATAACACTGGGATTCAGTTTGTCCGGTGTACTCAGATTTATACAATAATTGCTTTCCCATATAAGTTTTTCTATTAATTCAGGTTTGATTTTCAATTTTGTTCCGATTTTTTTTACTTCTTCCGAATAGAGATTTTTAGTGAAAGCAAGAAAATAGACCAGCCATTCTGTTATTTCTATATCTTTTACATAGTTTTTATTGCTTAAATTTTTATATATTTCATTGAGCAGTTCAAGTATTTCCCTGTTTATGTCTATATCTTCGTGGATTGCCTTCATTATTCCCAGTTCATCCATTCTTTTTATGGAAGAAATAGGCCTTTTTTCATTCAGTAAAGTCACCATTTCATCAAGGAGTCTTTCTGCAGATATCTTCTCAAGTATATTATTTTTTATGGCTCCTTTTATGAGTCTTTCCGTATGAGGTTCAATTGTAAAGTAATATCTCTGTTCAAATTTTATGGCTCTGAATATTCTCGTAGGATCGTCTATAAAACTCAGATTGTGAAGTACTCTTATGAGTCCGCTTTCAAGATCCTTTTCTCCTCTGAAAAAATCTATAATCTGTCCAAAATTGTCTCCGTTAAGACCAAGAGCCATGGCATTTACGGTGAAATCCCTTCTTATGAGATCCTGTTTTATTGAAGAATATCTTATTTTCGGAAGAGCTCCCGGCTGGCTGTAAAATTCTGCTCTGGCAGAGGCTATGTCAATACGATATCCCTGTGGTATGTTTAATTCTGCCGTACCGAAAGCATGATGAATTCGTAAATCTCCTCCCGTGTATGACGCAAGTTTTTCTGCGTAATTTATACCGTCACCTTCCACTACAAGATCAAGGTCAAAGTTTTCTATACCGAGCAATAGATCTCTTACAAAACCACCTACTGCATAAACAGGTATTTTTTCTCTGTCTCCTGTCTGGCCTGCCTGTCTTAAAATAGTTTGAATAATACGGGGGAGTCTTGCCATGTCATCTATTCTGGTAGGAAACTGGTGAGGAGTACATAATCTTGTTCCATGAATTGTTCTTATTATATCTGATCTTGTTATGACTCCTACAAGCTTATTCTCTGACATTACAGGGATCCTTCCTACCTGATGTTCTGCCATTAATTCCTGAAGCTTTGATACAGGCATGTTAGGGGGAGCTTTTATAAAATCTCTTGTCATATATGCTTTAAGCGGGGCATGGCTCAATCCATGTTCTGAAGCTTTTTTTAGATCAGTTAAAGAAATTATACCGCATATTTCTCCTTCCTGTTCTATAATAAGTCCGCTGTGTCCATGCTCTCTCATTATATCTACTGCATCACATACCTTGAGAGTGCTTTCTACTGTTTTAACAGGGAAAGACATAATGTCCTGTGCTACAAGAGCAGGTTTGATATTTCGTTCAAGTACTTCCAGGAGGCGGTCTTTTATTTTTTTTATATCTTTTTCTTTT
>JBEHWP010000878.1:0-2836 GCA_040217665.1 Vulcanimicrobiota bacterium | reverse complement strand
ACAGAGTATTTTATTTACAAAAGACGGAGGAAATATCTGGGAACTTCATACATATTAAAAGGACGTGTAATATATGCAGATTAACGAATTTAAACTGGAAAGATTTTTCGCAAAATATGAATTTACTGCCCCCTATCTTTTATGCTCTTCAGACTGTGAGTCATGGAGCATAGAAGAATTACTATCAATGGAAGAAGGTTCTGAAGAAGGGTTTAAAAAACTTCGCCTCGGCTATACGGAATCATCCGGCAGTCCTGTTCTGAGGGAAGAAATTTCCCGGCTCTATAAACATATAAAACCTCAGGACATAATTGTCTTTGCCGGCGCACAGGAAGGGATATTTATTTTTATGAATGTTCTCATGGAAAAAGGATACCATATAATAGTTCAATGGCCATGTTATCAATCTCTTTTTGAAATAGCCCACTCAATCGGCTGTAAAGTGACGGAATGGAAGATGGACGGAAGGAATAACTGGGAAATTGATATTTCTTTTTTAAAGAAACATATCAGAAAAAATACAAAAGCCATTGTAATAAATTCTCCTCATAATCCCACAGGCCATGTTATTCCTGAGGAAAAGCTCAGGGAAATTATAGAAATTGCTTCAGAACATGACATATATATTTTCTCCGATGAAGTTTACAGGTTTCTGGAATATGATGATAAGGACAGATTTTTATCTTTATGTGATTCATACGATAAAGGAGTTTCTCTCGGTGTCATGTCCAAAAGCTTCGGCCTTGCAGGACTCAGGACGGGATGGATTGCAGTCAGGGATATTCTTTTACGGAAAAAAATGGCATGTTTTAAAGATTTTACTTCTATATGTAACAGCGCGCCCGGAGAATTTCTATCAATAATAGGATTAAAACATAAAGATACTCTGATAAAAAGAAATCTACAAATTATAAAAGATAATCTTATGCTCCTGGACAGTTTTTTCGGCAGATACAGTGATCTTTTCGGCTGGATAAGGCCCGGAGCAGGGGCCATAGCATTTCCTGAAATAAAATTTGATAGAAATATAGACGATTTTACTATGGATCTCCTGAAGAAAAAAGGGGTTTTACTTCTTCCGGGAACAAAATATGATTTTGGAGACAAACATTTCCGAATCGGTTTTGGCAGAAAAAATATGCCTTATGGACTTGAGAAAATGGAAGAATATATTTCAGATGATATGGAAGGAGTATAAATATGTCAGATAAAAAAATATTCACTTTTATCTTATTATGTGCCTTATTTTCTATGTTTTTTAATCTATTATTACCGGCACAGTCAGAAGAAATTTCAGAAAAGGGGGATTCTATGAAAAAAATATTGATCTTCGGCATAACAGGCACAGTCGGCGCCGCTCTGTCAGAAGAATTAAGTAAAGACGGACATTTTTACATATACGGCACATATTTCAAAGACACACCTTCGATTACATATGCAAAATGCTATCAAATGGATATTTCAGATTTAGAAAGAGTTAATTTCATATTAGAAGACGTTAAACCTGATCTGGTAGTTTCAGCACTGAGAGGAGATTTTGATAAGCAACTGATTTTTCATAAACATGTAGCGGAATATCTCAAAAACACAGGAGGAATATTTTATTTTTGCTCAACTGCGAATGTTTTCGATAAAGATTCTACAAAACCTCATTATGAAAATGACCAGTGTGAATCCGTTACAGATTACGGGCAGTTTAAAATAGAATGTGAAAAAAATCTCGGAGAAATACTGGGAGACAGGGCGGTCATATTGAGATTTTCCCAGATCTGGGGGAAAACATCTCCAAGGATGATTTCTCTGACGGAAAAACTTCAGAAAAATGAAGAAATCGAGGTTTATACAAATGCCTTCGTAAACAGAATTACGGACAGAATGGTTGCCCAAAAGATGGTCTATATTATACAAAAAGACATCAGAAGAATCTTTCATACAGGGACAGCGGAGCCGGTAAGCGAAAAAGATTTTATCACAGAACTCATAGAGAAACTGGGCTATAAAGATATAAAACTGAAAGAGTCCCAACTTCCCGGTGATAAATACTATCTCACAGTCCTGACAGACAGAGACTGGCCGGAAGATTTAATCTTTACAAGTGCCGATGTTATAAAAGAATTATCGGAACAGGTGCAATAGTCTGAAAATCTGGAGGGAAGATGAAAAGAATGAATAAAATATTTTTGATACTGCTCATAACGGGTTTAATTATATGTTTCCATACATTAAAAGCTCAGGCTGTGGAATTGATTGATTTTAAAGATTTTTTCAAAGACTACAGCGGAACCTTTGTTCTTTACTCCCTGTCTGAAGATGTATATGTTATTTATAATAAAGACAGAGCAGAGAAAAGACTTTCTCCATGTTCGACTTTTAAAATATTCAATTCCCTTGTTGGACTTGAGACAGGTGTCATAAAAGATGAAAATTTTGTTATAAAATGGGATAAAAAAACATATGACATTGAAAGCTGGAATAAAGATCACACACTGAAAAGCGCTATAGCAAATTCAGTTGTCTGGTATTACCAGGAAGTGGCAAGGAACGTCGGAGAGGAAAAGATGGAGACATATATAGACGAAGTAAACTATGGCAATAAAGATATTTCAGGCGGTATAGATAAATTCTGGCTGAAAAATTCTCTGAAGATCTCTGCACTGGAACAGGTGGCTTTTATAAAAAAGCTGGTTTTATGTGATCTTCCTTTTTCAAAAAGGAATATAGAGATAGTAAAAAATATTATAATTCTGGATAAAAGAGATACATATATTTTGAGAGGAAAAACCGGTTCTGGAATGGAAAATGGAAAAGGTGTGCTGGGGTGGTTTGTAGGATATGT
>JBEHWP010000877.1:0-2844 GCA_040217665.1 Vulcanimicrobiota bacterium | reverse complement strand
ATATTAACATAGCAACTGTTTTCCAGAACAAAGACAGTCTCCTCTGACTGAGTACCGCTATAGTTATTGCTCCCAGAGCCATTATAATTAACTGGACCTGTTTAAACGTAAGACATAGAAATTTTATTAATATATCAGGATATATATACTGGACAGAAAACAGAGCCAGTAAAAGAATAACCAGAAAACATTCAAATAAACCTGCCAGTAAACAAAACAATTTTTTCATATAATCTACTGAGATTGCTCAATGGAATTATGAAGGAATAAAATAGACAAATATTCTCTTCACCCTTCACTCTTTATAAATAGCTCTCATGAATAAGATCGTTATCCTTTTCTTCTTCCCGGGAAACTGCCTGGACTATACCGGGAACAATCTCATCCAGCTCTTCTTTATCTATAACTTCTTTCTCGATAAGTATACTTACAATTTTTTTAAGTTTTTCCATGTTGTTCTCTATAACTTCTCTGGCTATTTTATAACGTTCTTCTACTATATTCTTGATTTCCTCATCAATTTTCTTTGCTATGTCTTCACTGTAATTTCTATCTTCATAAATATCTCTTCCGAGAAATACCTGTTTCTGTTTTTTACCAAGGGTACGGGGGCCCAGTTCTTTACTCATACCATATTCACAGACCATTCTATGGGCTATTTCCGTTACCTTTTTTAAATCGTCTGCCGCTCCTGTACTCATTTCATTGAACCGCAGTTCTTCTGCTATTCTTCCTCCGAGAGCAACAGTCATCCTTGCCAGAAGTTCGGATTTTGTGACAATATGCCTGTCTTCTTCAGGGAGATGAAGGGTATATCCGAGAGCCATACCTCTTGGAAGTATTGTCACCTTGTGCACCGGATCCGTATCCGGTATAAGCTTTGCTACAAGGGCATGACCTCCTTCATGATAGGCAAGTATTAATTTTTCTCTGTCTATAATAACCCTGCTTTTCCTTTCAGGCCCTGCAATAACCCTCTCTATTGCTTCTTCAAGATCTTCCATCTCAATAGCTTTTTTATCCAGTCTTGCTGCAAGCAGAGCAGCTTCATTCAGAAGATTTTCCAGATCTGCACCGCAGAAACCTGATGTACTTCTGCTTATAATATCAAGATCTACATCGGAAGCAAACGGTTTCCCTCTGCTGTGAACTTCCAGTATATCCCTTCTGCCCTGAAGATCAGGTTTGTCTACTACAACCTGTCTGTCAAATCTGCCAGGTCTCAGAAGAGCAGGATCGAGAACATCAGGACGATTGGTAGCAGCAAGTAATATTACGCCTGTATTCGGTTCAAATCCGTCCATTTCTACCAGCAATTGATTGAGTGTCTGTTCTCTTTCATCATGACCGCCTCCGAGGCCTGCACCGCGCTGACGGCCTACTGCATCGATTTCATCAATGAACACTATACAGGGAGAACTTCTTTTTGCCTGTTCAAACAGATCTCTTACTCTTGATGCACCGACACCTACAAACATTTCTACAAAATCGGAACCGCTGATATAGTAAAATGGGACACCTGATTCACCTGCTATGGCACGACCAAGAAGGGTTTTCCCTGAACCGGGAGGGCCGAGGAGCAATACTCCTTTAGGTATTCTTGCTCCTAAAGCCTGAAATTTCTGAGGATATTTCAAAAATTCCACAACTTCCTGAACTTCTTCCACTGCTTCATCTATACCTGCCACATCTTTGAATGTAACCTTCGGACGCTTGTCATCCACTATTTTTGCCCTGCTTCTTCCGAAAGAAAAAGCCTGGCTTCCTCCTGCCTGGGCCTGCCTTAATATGAGAAGGAAGAATAAAAACAGCAGAATATAAGGGAATATGGAGAATATCGTTACCCACCATCTGTTATCTACAGATTCTTTATATTCTATCTTTACTCCCTGTTCGGTAAGAACCGGTATTAAGTTTGGATCTTCATTGGGTATAATAGTCCTGAAGGTTTCATTGTTTTTTTTCTTTGTACCGAGAAGTTCGTTTTTGGTGAAATATATTTCTACCTTTTCTACTTCTCCTTTTTTTACACTTTCAATAAAATCTGAATAACTTATTTGCTGTTGCGATTTGTTTATATTACTCAATACTGAATAAGCACATATTGCTCCGATAATAAGAATTACCCAGAAGGCTAGATTTTTAAACATTTTTAACACCTGCACAAAAATAGATAAATGAAATTATAGCATATTTAACTCTTCTTTACAATATGCTATTAGTACCTTTAAAAATGACAGGTAATTTTATATAGAATGGAAAAAGAAATTTGTTACAGAATATTCAGAGTGAAAAGTGAATAGTAAAAAAGACTTCATTTTACTTTCTTTTCAATGGTCACTTTTCACTGATTAAGAGATTTATGAAATCAATTACAATTTCCAGTAAAAATGAATCTACCTGTCCTAAAAAACACTATCCAAGAATTTCTTCGTTTAATACACCGATAAAAGGTATATTCCTGTGGAATTCACCATAATCCAGTCCGTACCCTAAAACGAATTCATCGGGACAGTCAAATCCTGCATAGTCTATGGTAAGAGGAATTTTTCTGTGAGCTTTTTTATCAAGAAGAGCACAGATCTTTAATGATGCAGGTTTCCTTACTTTTATATAATTAATAAGGTAATCAAGAGTTATTCCGTTGTCTACAATATCTTCCACTATAAGTACATGTTTACCTTCAATATTTACATCCAGATCTTTCAATATCCTCACCTGACCTGAAGATGAGAGTCCTCCTCCATAACTTGAGACTTCCATAAAATCAAACATAATTTGCCCATCCACATGTCTGCAGAGATCTGACATAAAAAGAAATGCTCCTTTCAGTATGCCCAGGAA
>JBEHWP010000876.1:0-2846 GCA_040217665.1 Vulcanimicrobiota bacterium | reverse complement strand
TCATGGTATAACCGGGAAATACTGTGAATATTTTGTCTGGATGTTAACAAAATGTTAACAGGTTTTATTGAAAATCAATGAAAAAGCCGTAACGGATCTGGTTCTGAGAAAACAGGTAACGGCAGGAAGACTATTCAGTCTCATAAGAGAAGTTAAAAATTTATATAAAGATTTAAGCTGTAACAGAAATAATATTACAGGCGACCTGTCCATTGTTATGGATGATTTATCCTTATATAAATTCCGTGAAGAATGGCCGGAGGGAATTTTTTATGTTTATCGTGAGCAGTGAGTCAGAAGGTTTTCACTCACGACTCACGACTCACTTCTACACCGGAGGTGATTCCATGCCGTAGTTAACCCATTCTTCTTTTGAAGGGCCATAAACTCCTGGAACCTTCATCCCTGCCTGGCGCATCAATACGGTCATCTGTCCTCTGTGATGAGTCTGATGGACTATAAGAACATGAAGAGTCATTGATCTTTTCCATTTTTCCCCGTACATATCATCTTCTTCTTCCAGAGATGCATCTGTCCATTTCCCGGTAATCTCTTTTATAAATTCCGCAGAAACTTTACGGTAATTATTCAGAATTTCAGAGGCTTTCCCCGATATTGATTTATATTCACCCGGCATTTCTATGGTAAGTCCTGTACGGCCCATCATCTCCGGCAGTGACTTTACAATATGCCAGGCTATTTCTCCAAGTGACCAGTTGTCATCTGTAATTCTTTTACCCAGGGATTCGTCTGTGAGGGCAGAAAAGATTTTTTCCGTTGCCTTGAATTCATAATCCCATCCTTCCATAAACTCTTTTATTGTGTAACCCATATACATCACTCCTGATAAAGATTTTTGATTATTATATCATTATACGGATAAAATATGACACCTTTATGTCATGTTTTTTTTATTTTTTTTAGATATGATATAATATAATAATGGAGGATTCTATTATGAATATATTTCGTATCATAATTATTCTCACTATTTTAAATATATACTTAAAAAAGCCCTGTCCGGAGACGTAAGGAGAGATAATTTTTTAAGATCAATTTTATTAAACATTTTACTCAGAATTTATATCCTTTTTATAGAATTGCAAAATTCAGGGAAAACGTGATTGTAATAAAATGCAAGGTTCATTTCTTTAATATTATTAAAACTGAAATAACTTACCTTCTGTCCTTCATGAAGTGTTATCTTTTCCGGCTCAAGCTCAATAAATTTCCAGAAAATATATTCGTCAAAATCAGGCCAGATGTATTTCTTAAAGAAGTTTATATCTCCCAGTTCCAACTCCATCTCTTCCATCATTTCTCTCCTGATGCATTCTTCCGGGGTTTCCTCTCCTTCAGGGTGTCCCCCCGGAAGATCCCAGCAATCAGGATAGGGTATGGAAGCTATATTGTCCCTCAACATGAGAAGAACTTCTTTTTTACTGTTGACCAGTATTATTCCCACACCGGTTTTTCTTTTCATCATATGTTCTTAACACACTCAAGACAGAAGATGTTATTTCGCCTTTACTACGCCATGATGGAGGCCGATCTTCGTAAAAGCTGCTATGGCCTTATTCAGATGTTCCATTGTATGACCGGCAGAAATCTGAACCCTTATTCTTGCTTCACCTTTCGGAACTACAGGATAGAAAAATCCTGTTACATAAATGCCTTCTTCCAGAAGGTCTGATGCCATGTCCTGTGCGAGTTTTGCATCGCCTAACATGATTGGTACAATGGGATGTTCCCCTTCTTTTATGTTAAATCCCGCATCTGTCATCTTCTTTCGGAAATATGCCGTATTTTGCTCGAGTCTGTCACGGAGTTCCGTGCTTTTGCTCAGAATGTCAAACACTTTTATGCCAGCCGAAACAATGGAAGGTGCCATAGTATTTGAAAACAGATATGGTCTTGACCTCTGACGTAATTTGTCTATAATTTCTTTATGACCGCTTGTAAAACCGCCTGATGCCCCTCCAAGGGCTTTACCTAACGTACCTGTTATTATATCCACCCTTCCTGTAACGCCGCAGTGTTCTGCCGTACCTCTCCCTGTTTTGCCCATAAATCCGACAGCGTGGGAATCGTCTACCATTACAAGGGCATTGTATTTCTCTGCAAGAGTGCATATATCTTTCAGTTTTGCAATATGTCCGTCCATGCTGAAAACACCGTCTGTAGCAATAAGTCTGATCTTGCAGTGCTGTGTATCTTTCAGGTAATTCTCCAGTTCTTCCATATCGGAATGTTTATAAAGTTTTCTTTCTGCCTTGCAGAGCCTTATACCGTCTATTATGCTGGCATGGTTTAACTGATCGCTTATGATGGCACAGTCTTTATCCAGAATAGTTTCGAAGAGGCCCGTATTTGCATCGAAACATGACGTATAGAGGATTGTATCTTCTGTTCCCAGGAAATCTGAAATCTTTTTTTCCAGTTCTTTATGAATATCCTGGGTACCGCAGATAAAACGAACTGACGACATGCCGAAGCCATGAGAGTCAAGGGATTTTTTTGCCGCTTCAATAAGTTCCGGATTGTTTGAAAGACCAAGATAATTATTTGCGCAGAAATTCAATACTTCTCTGTCCCTGACCTTTATACCGGCACCCTGCGGTGAAGTAATTATTCTCTCGTTCTTAAAAAGACCACTCTCTTTTATTTCATTCAGTTCTTTCAATAAATCTTCTTTAATGCTGTACATAATTCTCTGCCTTTCCTGTAAAATATTATAAAATTATATTATATGCAAAATAAGGAAAGCGGTCAAGTTTATAGTTACTTTCATAACAATCCATAATTAATGACCTCGTAATGCGTAAAGCGTTATGCGTGATGCGAAG
>JBEHWP010000875.1:0-2850 GCA_040217665.1 Vulcanimicrobiota bacterium | reverse complement strand
ATATTGATTTTATGGGCATCAATAAGTTCACCGTCAAGATAAAGGTCTATAGCAAATTCTTTCGCGGCATCTGAAAAATTGCATATTTCAACCATGACCTCTATATCTGTAGAAAAAGTAGATCTTCTTAAATTTATATTTGTTATACCTGCATTATTACAGCTATTTCCAAATGGTATAAAGATTACCTGTGGCATCTCTCCCATATCCTCCAGCTTTGGGAAAGCACCATCACTGAGAAGAAATATCTTACCATCATGATAATTTTTAAGACTGGCAGATGCCAGTACGAGAGCATCTCTTATACCGGCGGAGCAATCAAATGGTCTTATTGTTTTTATAGTCTTACTTAATATTCCTTTATTATGAGTAAAAGTAGCTTCTACCCTGGCACAGGAACTTACGCTTATAATCATCATTTGATCATGTGTATTCATCTGCTCAATAAGCCTGAGAGCACTATTTTGAGCTTCGGAAAATCTTGTTTTGCCAGTGTCTGTGGACTGCATACTGGCTGAGTTATCTAAAATCAGAGCTATATGATCACCACCCTGAAATTTTGTATTAACATAAGGTCTGGCTCTGGTAAATATAAGCAATAATAAAGCCAGAATTTGAAGTATTAAAAGAAGGTTATTTTTTAATTTCTGGAAAGGTTTATCAGCCCGTACATCACTGTATGATTGAACCCATAAAAAAATATTGGATACAATTACCGGTTTTCGCCGTAATTTCAACAGATAAAAGAGTATAATAAGAGGAATAAGAGCAAGAAAAGAAAAAGCTCCGGGATAAATAAAATTCATCTGATCAGTTCTCCTTTTCTGAGAGTATTCATTATGAAAGTATCAAAAGGATAGTCTGTAGATGTTACTACATGCTGAAATCCTCTGGTAGAAGCAAAATTATAAAGATTCTCTATGTAACCATTCAAGTTTTTTTTATAAATATCTATAAGGGTCTGATTTACAGTCATTTCTCTGTTAATATTTGTTTCCCTGTCTATCAGCTTTATATTACCGGTCATATCAGGTGACAATTCCTGAGGAGCAAGAATTTGTATGAGAAATGGTTCGAATTTTTTATATAGAAGAAACTTTAATCCTTCTTCATAACCATTTTTATCAAAAAAATCAGATATTATGATAACCAGTCCCGGTTTAAAAAATCTCATGGCAAAATTCTTAAGAGCCTGATTTAAATGAGTTATTTCACCGGGTTTTATTGTTTGAAGATGGCGGAGTAAATTTAAAAAGTGCCCTTTCCCTCTGGCTGAATTAATTTCAGCATGAATATTATTATCGAAGGTCATAACACATAATCTATCCATACCGGTCAATGCTATATAACCGAGAGAAGCGGCTATTTTTATACTGTAATTCAGTTTGCCGGGATTACCGTAATCCATAGAGGAACTTGTATCTAGCAATATATATACATAAAGATCTTCTTCTTCCAGAAATAATTTTAGAAATAATTTTTCCAGCCTTCCATAAAGGTTCCAATCAATATAGCGAAGGTCATCGCCTGGTACATAATTTCTATAATCGGAAAATTCAGGGCTTATTCCTTTTCTTTTACTCCTGTGTTCACCTTTTAATCTACCCTTAAAAACTTTCCTGGAAAGAATACTCAAATATTCAAGTTTTCTTATGAAGTCAGGCTCTAAAAGATTCATATTTTCGGATAGGCTCTCAGTACTGCTCCAGCAGATAAAAACTTTTTCTTAATTTTTCACCATGACTAAAAGTACAGAAATCAGTTATACAGTATTTACCGGTAAGATAAGAAGTAAATATGTCTCTTGTTTTATTTCTCCAGTCTATAGCTGCTTTGAAATCAAGACTTTTTATCTCCTGTATATTTGATGGTATCTCTACAAGAAATTTCTTTTCAGTAAAATTTAATTCCACCTTTTTTAACTCCAGAAAACCTTTCTCATTATAAAAAGTCTCTGTAATAACAGGATATTCAGATGGATTAAGAGGGGAAATATTTTGTTTTTCCACTCTCTCTATAACTCTATGAGTATTCAGTTCCCATTCCACAAGAAACCTGTCTGTAGGTAAACCATAATTTATACCTCTGAATTCTCCGTAATAATCTATATAATAAGTTTTTATTACAGCACCCAGTTTGTGTAAATTAAGATAGGCATTCGGACTTTCAAGAGGATCAAATGTCCATTTGATTAATGAAAAACCTCTTTCCTGAATTATTTTTCTCTGAAGGAGTTTCAGATTATATCCTACATTTTTATATTTATACTCATCGAGGACACCGAGCATATGAGAATAAAGATAATATTTACCTTCAGAATACCCCAGAAATCCATAAGAAAATCCTATCAGTTTCCCTGTGTCACTGAAAGCTCCAATTACAAGACCTCCGTTTTGCTGGGCAGTCAGAAGATGTCTGGCAGGGAAAACCTCTCGTTCAGAAAAACCCCATACCGTAAGCTGTAGATCTTCACATAACTTACATTCTTCTATACCTTTAATTTTTCTATAGTCTATATTATTCATAGAATATTATTATAACATAGATAATATTAATTTGAATATATTTATCTCGACTTTGGCCATTTTATTTAGGATTTAAGTTGTTGTAAATTAAACAGTCTGCAAAACCAGTTTGCCACGTAACAGGATCATATCTTTTCCGGAAGAGTCCGGCCAGGGACAGGTTTTAGAAATGGATACAAACTTATCTGGAGCGGTACTTAGTAAAAATTAGTTTGATATTCTAAATATTTTAACTTAACGACCCCAGAATTCTCCACCTATAGCGTCCACAGCTTAGGTGGAGATGAATGGGGAGTCCTTTCTATGATTGGATTTATTCTCTATA
>JBEHWP010000874.1:0-2856 GCA_040217665.1 Vulcanimicrobiota bacterium | reverse complement strand
ATATTTGAAGGTTTTAAATCTCTGTATATTATGGGCGGTTTCAGACTGTGAAGATATGTCAGTATTTCAGATAGTTTTATACCATATTCTATTACCTGTTCCTGATCTATATCTTTCAGAGCAATACTTTGCTGGAAGTGTTCCAGACTTTTCCCTTCAATATATTCCAGGACAAGGTAATATGCATCGTATTCCTGGAAAAAATCTTTTGTTTTTACAATACGGGTATGCTCCAGTCTTATAAGGGTTTCTCTCTCTTTTGTAAGGGCTATGATAAAATCTTCTCTGGTTTTTGCTATGGCAGAATAAGCCTCTTTTATGGCATATTTTTGAGGAGAACCTGTATCTTCTGCCAGATATATAGCCCCCATGCCTCCTGCAGTCATGTAATTTACCCTGTATTTTCCTTTAAGAACAGTACCGGAAGGGAGAACCATAAGAGGGTTACCGAGGACATCTGTTTTACCGTCAGGAGCCATCTGTCTTTTTATCCGATTATTACAGGATGTAATCTGGTCTCCTGTAAAATTAAAACCGCAATCTATACAGTATATTTCGTTATTATTGTTATCAGTATGGCATTCAGGGCATATCTTTGCCATAATTTCATCCCCCGGTATAATACTGGCTATGAATAATTAAATCTCAGTCATCTGAGATAAAGTTCTGTTTTACGATTTACGTTCTTATTATATAGAATAAAAAAAAATGTGTCTACTCAGAATTTTTATATTATAATAACCGGTAAGCAATTCTCGTGCCATTCATTACAATTAAGCTTATAAAACTATAAAGGATAATATTCCATGCAGGAGAATTTATATGAGAATCGTTAATGGTGAAGAGACGATAAATTCTGTTGTGACCATCCGGTCATAGCTTTTAGGATGTTTTATGACTTTACATATCAAATATATATTACTTATAATAGTTTTAACTTTTACTATTTATTTCGTTGTATTACAGAACGGTTTTGTATGGGACGATCGTATTGAAATACTGAATAATGATTTGATTAAAGACCTGTCTTTAAATAGAATAATAGATGCCTTTGTACCGGGAAAAACTTCTAATGCTGTTTATACGCCATTAGGGGAGATATTTCATAAAATATATTATTATCTCTGGAAAACAGATCCTTTCTGGTATCATCTGATTATTCTCATCTATTTTATATTAAATCTGATATTAATTTATTTTATTGTATTTCAGCTCTTTCATAAAGAAAATCTTGCTTTTCTGACAGTTCTTTTTTTTCTGGCTCATCCTTTACATGTTGAAGTCGTTGCCTGGATAGGGTGCGGAACTTACGCTCTTGCCAGTGTGTTTCTTTTACTGTCCTTTTATCTCTTCATAACATTTACTGAAACGAAACATTCCATTGTCTTTGTACTATCCATTCTGTTTTATATTTTCTCTTTATTAACACATCATTACCCTGTAGTATTTCCATTGCTGCTATTACTGTATCTCTACTGTTTTTCTAAAAATACATTTAAATCTTATATTATTCTCCTTTTTCCTTACTGTATATTAACATTGATTGATGTATATTTAAGTCTTAACGTAGGTTATGAAGGAGGCCGTGTGGGATATAATTACCATCATACACCATTAATTCAGATATTTAATATTCTGGGTAAATATGTATTTAATATATTCATTCCTGTCGAACTCAGTCCGAAATATGTTTATCCTCTTTCGAATTTTTATTCCCTTATCTTCATTTCATTCTTTATACTCATATCCTTGCTTATTTATATTACTAAATCAAAGTATTATTTTTTTTGCTGGGCCTGGTTTTTCATATGCCTCCTTCCTTTCTCTCATATTATACCTCTGGCATGGAAGATGGCCGATAGATATCTTTTTTTTGCTTCTCTTGGTTTCTGCCTTTTCCTGGCTCTTATATTTGAGAAAATATTAAATAAAAGAATAATACAGGTAATAATAATGTTACTTGCCCTCTTTTATTCTGTAATTACAGTTAATATGACAGCAATATGGAAAGATGAGCTTTCTCTCTGGAAGTATACTGAAAAAAAAGCCCCGGAAAGTACATTTGTCATCAAGAATCTTGCCTTAAGTTATCTGGACGCAGGTCTCCTGGATGATTCCCTGTTTTATTTCAAAAAACTGGATGATAAATGTTCATCCGGACAGATGGCCATCGATTATGAGATTTATTCCTATACCGGGCTTATTGAATTTCGTAAAGGCAATTATGAAGAAGCCGTAAAAAATTATATGACAGCCATCTGTATTAATCCCGATTCGTCTGAATTATACAGATCTCTTGCTGTTGTTTATTACACTAAAGGTGATGTCAGATTATGTATAAAGAATTACATGATTGCCAGATCCTTTAATAGAAGAACCTTTAAACTGTTTCCATCGTCTCTGGGGTTGTTATATCATGATATGGGACATCTGGAAAGGGCAATTATATATTACAAACATGCACTTATGGTGAATTCCGATGATGAAGATATCAGAAATCTTCTCTACATTGCTTATCTGGAAAAATTTCTTCTTACGAAAGGAGAATATACTTCTGAAAACCTGGCAGCTGTTATGAAAAAAACAAATGATATGAATGACATTGGATTGCAATACCTTTCAGCAGGGGATGAAAAGAGAGGAGAAGGAGTGCTGAAAAATACATTGACGTTAAACCCGTTTTCCTTTGAAGCCTGCTATAATCTCGGTCTTCTGTACTATAATAAGGGAAATTTCAAGGAAAGCCTCTATTATTTTAGAAAAGCCATGAATATATATCCCGGCAGTAAAGAAGCCGGCCATTATATTATTGAATTGTCTGGGAAATTAAAATAATCCGGTAAAAATCAGTAAAAA
>JBEHWP010000873.1:0-2860 GCA_040217665.1 Vulcanimicrobiota bacterium | reverse complement strand
GTTCGGTCGAAATAAAGTTCATTGCCTCTTCTTCAAGGAGAAAATATTCGTATATTTTTTTCATTGATGATTTGCATATACTATTAAATAATTCTATCGGAAGAGAGATTTCCCGAACAGATTCCTCTATTGAAGATTTTCTTATTCTTTCAATAAATATCCTGTAGTTACCGTCATTGAGGCCTTCTTTTTCAACCGTATTATCCCATTCATGAAGGGTGGTGCATAAATAACATATAATTCTTTCAAGAGGTTTTATTAAAGAATCAGGCAATCCTGCCGCTTTTCCTGTAGAACCATAAAAGCGGCAGAAGAGCCTGTTTTTATCCGGTGAAACATAGAAATTGTAATTTTTACAAAATTCAGCTATTTCTATGTTGAATTCTTCACTGTGTTTCATTTATGAGACTTTTTCTCAAATAACAGTAAAAGTCCGTCTGTCTGATTGATATCAACTGTTATTTCCCCTGATGTAATGTCATATGTCTTTTCATGGATCAGATCGCGAGCCACCGTATCAGAAGAAAGATCCAGATTGAATACTGGGATACTGACAGTGTGCTTTTCTTTACTACCGTTCAGCACTACCATGAGCTTATCTTTTTCGTCATATCTGGCGAAAGCATAAATATTTTTTTCATTATTTATATATATAGTTTCAAATGACCCTGTTCTGAGAGCTTTGTAACTGTTTCTTACAGAGATCAATTTCTTATATAAATCTCTTAAATCTTTATTCCATTTTGTTTCATCCCAGTTAAAGGTTCTTCTGCAGTCGGGGTCTTTATCTCCGTCTGTTCCTGTTTCATCACCGTAGTATACTGTGGGAGCTCCAACATAGGTCATCTGAAATATTACGCCTACTCTCTGTTTCCCTGTGTCTCCTTTAAGGATATTTAAGAATCTCCTTGTATCGTGGCTGTCCAGAAGATTGAGTCCTGTCTGAATACAGGGAAGATAGTAATCTGCTCTTGTATATGTAAGATATTCATCTAACTGGCTTATATTCATTGATGTCCCGTAGCCGTTATGATCAATCCCTCCGAGCCATATCCACATGGGTTCCATATGGCCGTTATAATTCATTACACTGTCGAATTCAGAACCGTTAAGCCATACAGAGGCATTACCCCATATTTCACCCGTAATATAGGCTTCAGGGTTCGCATCTTTTACTCTTTTTCTGAATTCTTTCCACAGGCCATGTTCATCTGTTCTTCCTCCTACGCCTGCTTCATTCGGAACATCGAGTCTCCATCCGTCTACATGATAATCCTTTATCCACATTCTTGCTATGGAATTTTCTCCTCCGAATATTTCTTCTCTTAATGCGGCACTGCCGTAATTTAATTTGGGCAGTGTATTAAAACCCCACCAGGCTATATAATTATCCGGCCATTCACGGAAGGTATAGAAATCATACCAGGGACTTTCTTTACTTTCATAGGCTCCATCCGTATTATAGACATGGTCTTTATCAAACCATTTATGTTTTGATCCTGTATGATTGAAGACTCCGTCAAGGATTATTTTTATGTCTTCTTTATGGGCTTCCGTTACCAGTTCTCTGAGTGCTTCATTGCCTCCGAAATGAGGGTCTACTTCTCTGTAGTCCTGTGTGTCATATTTATGATTGCTCGGAGACAGAAATATGGGATTTAAATATATTGCTGTTATGCCGAGATCTTTCAGATATGGCAGTTTTGCTTTTATACCCTGAAGATCGCCTCCGAAAAAGTCGGCACATTTTGTAGGGTTATCGGGAAGATCTGTCCAGTTTTTATGGGTATAGGCTTCTGCTCCGAGATAGATATATTCTCCTTTTTTTACATTGTTTTCAGGGTTTCCGTCAAAAAATCTGTCGGGAAATATCTGGTACACTACGGCATGTTTCATCCAGTCAGGTGTTTTAAAGCCGGGGATTAAGATGAAATCCCTGTCATATACAGGTTCTTCCATTTTCCCGATAGCTGTATAATAGCCTTTTGTATTACCATCAAAGAGTTCGAATCTGTAGGTTTTTCTCTCTGATCCTGCCGGTATTTTCCCTGTCCAGTAATCATATATATCCGATTGTTTTGTCAATGTCATATCTGCAAAATGTTCTTCTGTGTCGAAATATCTTATACAGCATGACGTTAAATCATTTTTGTAACTTCGCAGGGTAAGGGTTATATCGTCTTTTACGGACGGTTCCGCAGGAGACATATAGAGTGATGTCTGATCGGAAAATACGCCATTCCAGTCGATATGAGAATCTTTTTCCGAAGCTTCGGACATAAGAGCGGTAGAGATAAGAATTAGTACCATTAATAAAATATTGATCTTTTTCATCGTAAATATTACCTTTCTTTAACAGGAGTTTTGTTTAATTTTAACGGCTCATAAGTAAGAAGTCAATCGGGAAAATTATTTTAAAGGTATGAATTGTTTTTATTTACTATTTATGCTACTATAAAGTAGTAAGAAAAGGAGGTAAATATTATGCCTAAAATTTCACTTTCCATACCTCATGATGTTCTTCAATTTATTGATAGCCAGGGGAAAAATAGAAGCAGGTCTATAGTTACAATTCTTCAGGAATATAAAGAAAAAAAGCAGAGGGAAGAATTGATAAAAGCTTATGAAGAATATGAAGATTTCTGTAAAGAAGATGATGCAAACTGGTGGAGTGACTGGGAAAATTCATCTATAGAAGATACAGGAAAGGATATATAAAGAATGATATTTCCAAAAAGAGGAGAAATCTGGCTTGTCGAATTTTCCCCGTCCATAGGAACAGAAATACAGAAAACAAGACCGGCTCTTGTAATTTCCAATGATATAGCCAATAATAAAAGCTCAAAAGTTACTGTTGTAC
>JBEHWP010000872.1:0-2862 GCA_040217665.1 Vulcanimicrobiota bacterium | reverse complement strand
AGAAATCAGATTGTCTCCGAAGGATATAAATACTTATTTTGAGAAGAACAATGTTACCTTTGCCTTCCTTCCGACACAGTTTGCAGAACAGTTTATGAAACTGGAAGAGAACAGGTCTCTTAAACACCTCTTTACAGGAGGAGATAAACTCAGGTATTTCAAAAAACAGTCTTATAATGTTGTAGATGTTTATGGACCTTCTGAATACACTGTGGGAACCACTACCTTTAATATAGACAGGATGTATGATAATATCCCCATAGGAAAACCTCTGGCCAACAGTTGTGTATATATACTTGACCATGACGGTTTCCCTGTTCCTGCCGGAGTTCCGGGAGAGCTTCATATATCGGGAGCGGGGCTTTCCAGGGGATATTTGAACAGACCGGATCTTACGGAAGAGAAATTTGTAAATAATCCCTTCTCTCCCGGAAAAAAGATGTACCGCACGGGAGACCTTGCAAGATGGCTTTCTGACGGCAATATAGAATTCCTGGGAAGAATAGATGAACAGGTGAAAGTCAGAGGCTACCGTATAGAGCTCGGAGAAATAGAGCATGCTCTGAAGGAATATGCGGAAATAAAAGATGTTACCGTTATAGCCAGGGAAATTACAAAGGGTGATAAAACCCTCTGTGCATATATCGTGTCAGATACAGTTATAGATACAGAAACTCTCAGGAAATTCCTTAAAAAGACACTCCCTGAATATATGGTTCCTTCTTATTTTATCAGGTTAGATAAAATACCTCTCACCCCGAACGGCAAAGTGGACAAAAGAAGTCTCCCTGCACCTGATACGGCTGCAGACAGGAAAGAGATTAAACTGCCGAAAAATGAAGCTGAAGAGAAGATAGTGAGGGCATGGGAGAAAATACTTGAAGTGAGTAATATAAGCGTGAGAGACAATTTCTTTACCCTGGGAGGTCATTCCCTGAAAGCAGTAGCTCTTGTGGCAGAACTTCAGAAGGATTTTGAAATACAATTAAATGATGTATTCAAATATCAAACTGTTGAAGAAATGGCTGAAAACCTGACAGGAATAAAGGATAATCTTAAAAAGAAACTTATGGATATTAAAAAAGAAGTGTCTCTTTCTGTCATGCCTGATATTAAACTTCCTCAGATAGATAAAGCCATGGAGAAATACAGAGAAGATTATAAAAAATATTCCTCTCTGGATGTGTCTCTGAAGAGACCCTATAAACATATATTCCTTACAGGCGCTACCGGCTTCCTGGGAAGTTATCTTTTCCGTGATCTCCTTAAAAAAGATGGTTATACCCTTTATGTGCCTGTAAGAGGAAAGAATGAAGAAGAATGCAGAGAAAGGCTTATAAATAAGTTAAATTATTATTTCGGCCCTGCGTTGTTTGAACAATACGGGCACAGGATACACATATTAAAGGGTGACCTTTCCTCAGAATATTTAGGTCTTTCGAGGGATTTATATGAAGATCTTTCTTTAAAAATAGACTGTATAATCAACTCCGCAGCAAATGTGAGACACTACGGCGTTTATGAGGAGTTTTACAGAGATAATGTACAGTCTGTATCCAATCTCATTAATTTTGCTCTCACAGGGAAGAAGAAAGATATTCACCATGTTTCCACCACATCTGTCGGAGCGGGCCATATAAAAAATAAAAAGGTGGCTCTCTTTACGGAAGATATGGTAAATATAGGGCAGGTTTCCGATAATTTCTATCTTCAGACAAAGCTGGAAGGAGAAAACCTTCTTGTCCGAAGTAGAGGAAAAGGACTTATGGTAAATATTTACAGAGCAGGAAATATTACCTTTGATGCAAAAACAGGCATATTTCAGGAAAATATAGATTCCAATGCTTTTTATCAGAGGGTTAAATCTTTTATCAACCTGGGTATTGTTCCCATGAATTTCGGCAGAGTCGATCTGTCATATGTAGACGGAGTGAGCGGGGCGATTTTATCTCTCTTTGACCTGGCAGAACTTACTCAGGAAATATTCCATATAGAAAATTTTGCAAAAACAGATCTTTCCTACCTCCTTTCTTCTCCTGAAACAGGACTGAATGTTGAACAGAAGTCTCTTCCGGATATTATAGATTATCTTCTGGAACATTATGACCACAGTGATTTTCGTGAATATATAGAGAGGCTTATGGTTCATATGGGATGGATGGCCTATGAAGATGTAAAGAGAATGACACAGGTTATAATCATGTCTGAAAAAACGGAATTTATCCTGGACAGGGCAGGTTATAAGTGGCCATCTCATAATATTGGGTCACTTAAAAAGATACTTTATGAAACTCTTAAAGGCAGAGTTTCTCTGCTGAAATCAAGCCCGGTTTTTGCAGGACTTTCACCGGACGAACTTCCCACAGTGGCGGCAAGGGCAAGACAGGTGTACTACGGAGAGGACTCAGAGATACTTACGGAAGGACAGACAGACAGAAACTTTTATTTTATTGCCAGGGGGGCAGTATCTTTGAGTTGCACATCAAAGTCAGGGTGGCTCGGAACAGTGTCAGTAATGGGAGAAGGTAATGTCATAGGTGAAAATCATATATTTGAAGAAAAACCTTCTGCCATAATAGTAGAACCTGCTATGGGAGATGTTTTAATGTTTGTCTTTGAAGGTAAAGATATGAGAAGTATTATGGATAAATTCCCGAATATTACAGGTAATCTGATAAAGGAATTAAATAATAAGATAGAAAAATTGCAGAATATAATAGTCTCTATGGGGTAATTATACCTGGAAGATTTTAAGATAAAGTTTTTATCTGGACTTTTTGTACTTTTATATGGTAAAATATCTCCTGTAACTGGTATGAGCATTCGATATATACCGGTCATTATGGTCTGTACATGGAAGAA
>JBEHWP010000871.1:0-2864 GCA_040217665.1 Vulcanimicrobiota bacterium | reverse complement strand
AGAGAAAATAATAAAAAATATAGAAAATAAAACATTTATATCAGAAGAAATAAGAGAACTGTCAGATATTGAAAAGAAGCTATCTGTCTATATGATAGATGAACAGGATTTACGTAAAATAAAATCAGAGAAAGAAAAATTTACACATTATGGAAAATTAAAATTCAAACTGGATATGGCTATGGAAAACAGAGATAAACTTACTGCTCAGGTACCGGAACTGGAAAAATATTTAGAAGAAAAAAAACAAATATTACAGAAAGAAAATTTTTCCCATAACTTAAAAAAAGAGCTTGAAGAAATAAACATAGAATTAAATAACACCGGATATTCCCAGGAAGAGCATAATATAACAAAGGAAAAAATAAAGAAATTATCAGGCATAACAACAAGAAAAGTGCTTCTTGAAGAAGCAAAGAAACAATACCCTCTTACTATAAAAAAACTGGAAGAAATCACAGCTTCAATAAAAGAAAAAGAAATTTTACTCAAGAACATGGAGGAAAATAAAGAACATAACTCAAAACTTCTGGAAGAACTTCCGTCACTTATTGAGATTATACCACAGAGAGAATTTACCCTTCAGGGTTTAAGGTTACGGGCCCATGATCTTGCTGCAGAGAAGGGAACTCTTGAAAATCTCAGGGAAAACTTCAGTAAAATAGAAGGAAAAATCGACAATCTGGATAAAGAATTTGAAGAAAAAGGCCGTGAGAGAGAAATTTATAAAATCCTTCATAAAGCCTTCGGCAAAGACGGTATTCAGGCTCTTATCATTCAGAATTCCATTCCTGAAATAGAAGGAGAGGCAAATAAAATCCTGTCCCGTCTGACAGATAACCGCATCCATATAGCACTGGAACTTCAGAGGGATAAAAAAAGCGGCGGTCTTAAAGATACTCTGGATATAAAGATAAGCGATGAATCCGGCACCAGGGATTATGAGCTTTACAGCGGGGGAGAAGCTTTCAGAACCAATTTCTCTTTAAGAATTGCTCTGGCCAAATTAATGGCCAGACGCTCAGGGACAAAACTGCGGACTCTTATAATAGACGAAGGCTTTGGCACACAGGACTCGGAAGGTATAGAGCAACTGGTTCAGGCAATAAATGAAATAAGCAGAGATTTCGATAAAATCCTGGTTATTACCCATATGGAACATTTAAAGAATATGTTTCCCACAAAGATAGAAGTCATTAAATCTCCTTTACATGGTTCTACTTTTACAGTGAGCAGTTATCAGTAAGCAGTAACCGGTAACTGCTCACCGGTCACTTATTTCTTCTGAGTTTCTTTTCTCTCTATAATGACATTCACTATAAACTGTTGATTGGAATAACTGTTTTCCACTTCTCCCAGGTTAAGCCCTTCAAGATCTTTATTGAGCTTTGCAGCGGCAGGGCTGCTTGTATCTACCTTCAGTTCTTCCTTTACGTAATAAGTGCCGCTTTTTGACTGTCGTTCATATCTTGTATCACTTCTCTGAAGGTAGAAATGGCTGGTCATATGAATAACCTTTCCGTCACCGTAATTAAAGGTAATAGCAATTGGAGTTTCACCGTATTTACGGCCCATTTCTTTACTTGTAATAAGGACACGGACCTTTCTGTTATTTACTATTCTGATGGGGTAACTGCCTGTTTCCAGCCACCAGCATGGTGTGGCTCCTCTATCAAAGACATTTAAAAGGAAAGGGTCTGATGCATCTGCTACCTGAACTTCCACAACATCATCTTTTGTAGGAGTATTGTTATATTTTACATATCCCGGGAAGGCCTGCTCCAGAATATTTAAAAGACACCAGTCTGTAGTAAAGAGATAACCTCCCTTTTCTACGAAAGTCCTTATCTTTTCTATAGCGGTTCTGTCCACTTTACCGGGGCAGTTTATCATGAGGATCTGCCGGGGATCCAGTTTAACTCTTGAAAGATCGTCCGGAGATATGAGACTGTAAGGAGTTCTGCTGGCATCAAGCACATCCTGCAAATGGTCATATACACCGGTAACCACTACAATATCACTGTTTTCCACTTCCTGCCATACTCTATATTTCTCAGGATCCTGCTGTTCCATCCTTATCCTTACAATTTCTCCTGCAGCGTCATTTGCTTTTTCCATCTGACCGGAATTGTCGGCTACATTGCATTCTTTACAGATACAATCTTTTCCATTAATAACTCCTGTTGTTACAATTGTAACAAAACAAAAGAGTAACAGACACAGAGAAAAATGCTTTATTCTCATAGTAATCCCTCCAATAAAAATATTTATCCGTAAAATATTGGGCGGAAAGACTGATAAAAATTTATAATTGAGGTTAATGATTTTTGGTGTCGGATTAAGATATTACATTTATTTGATTTACAACTTGCTGTTAATACAGTATATATTTTCCTCCAGAACCTGGCAGTGGAAAGAATGAGAAAATAAATATTACTTTTCGGATAGACTTTAAGTAGATAAAATGGCCAGAGTCGAGTTTTGTAATTCCCATAAAAGCTGAGTGCTGATAGCTAATGGCTTACAAAATTTAAAAATAGAAAAATGTATGATTTGCTTTCACAAATCCTTCAATATTTCCTATATTAAAACACTGATCTTTTATATGGGAAGCAAGAAATGTCTCACCATTATCCAACATATTCCTGAAAAGATGTTCTACAGTGATCTCTTTTTCCACCCGTTTCATATCTGTAAGATATTCAAATACCAGTGGATCTAAAATATATCTTCCAGCAATTCTCAGAGAATTTTTATAACTGGAAGCATTTTTTATATCTTCTTCTTTACCTGAATATAATTTATTTATCACATAAATATGATGAGATTTTTTCTGAAAATTAAAAGATGGATAATCATCTGCG
>JBEHWP010000870.1:0-2876 GCA_040217665.1 Vulcanimicrobiota bacterium | reverse complement strand
TACAGAATTGTTACGTCAGAGAATGAAGAAAAATGGGTCTGGGAAAAAGGACAGGGTGTTTTCTCAGATACAGGTGATATAGTCGCCCTGGAAGGCTTTATTACTGATATAACAGAAAGCAAGAAAGGAGAAGACAGATTAAGAGAGAGTGAATATTCATACAGGACTCTTGCTCAGAATTTACCCGGTATTGTTTACAGGATATTTGTAAGAGAAGGTCATAAGATGAAATTTTTCAATGATATGCTTTTACCTCTGACAGGTTTTAAACAGGAAGAGATTTCTGAAGGAGATATGTGTTCTATTTACCATCTTGTAGAAGAAGAAGACAGGCAGAATGTACTGAAAATAGTAGAAAAGGCAGTTGAGGATAATGAGACATTTCAAATGGAATATCGTTTTAACTGTAAAGATGGCCATCAGAGATATTTTGCCGAAAGAGGCAGACCTGTTCTGGGAACAGATGGCAGTCTTCTTTATATAGACGGTGTAATTTTTGATATAACGGAGCAGAAGATGTCTGAACAGGCATTGAAAGAAAGTGAAAGCAGGAATAGAGCGTTGCTTGCTGCCATACCTGACATTATGTTTATATATGATAAAAAGGGTATATTCTGGGATTACCATGCATCTGACATAAAAACTCTTTTTGTCTCGCCGGAACAGTTTCTTGGTAAAAACCTGAAAGATATATTGCCATCTAACATTTCAGAAACGGTTATGAAACTTTTAAATAAAGCTCTGGAAACAGGTAAAGGACAATCGATGGAATACAGTCTTTTTATAGAAGGACAGGAGAAATATTTTGAAAGTCGTATTGTGCCATGTGGCAGTGAAAAAGTCCTCTCTCTGGTCAGGGATATTACAGAAAAAAAGAAGGCAGAAGAGGAGAGAAAGAAGCTGGAACAGCAACTTCAACATGCTCAGAAACTGGAAAGCCTTGGAGTCCTTGCCGGCGGTATTGCCCATGATTTCAATAATATACTTACAGGGATTCTGGGATATGCAGATCTTACCCTCCTCGATCTTTCTCCTCTGTCCCCTGCAAGAGACAGTGTACAGCAGATTGTAATTGCAGCAAGAAGAGCTGCAGATTTGACGAAACAGATGCTTGCCTATTCAGGTAAAGGGAAATTTTTAATTCAGCCTCTTCAGATTTCCAGTATAGTTCAGGAAATGAGTCATCTTCTTGAAGTTTCTATTTCCAAGAAGTGTATCCTGAAATATAATTTTGCCAGAGATATTCCTCTGATAGAAGGCGATGCAACCCAGTTGCGTCAGGTGATTATGAATCTGATCATAAACGCTTCCGATGCTATTGGTGAATACAGCGGTGTAATATCATTGACTACGGGAATTATGTACTGCGATTATGACTATCTTTCTGAAAGTTATATAAATGAAAATCTTCCTGAAGGGTATTATGTATATCTTGAAGTAGCAGATACAGGATGTGGTATGACGAGAGATATTCAAAATAAGATTTTCGATCCTTTTTTTACAACAAAATTCACCGGAAGAGGTCTCGGACTTGCAGCAGTCCTGGGTATAGTCAGAAGCCATCATGGATGTATAAAAATTTACAGTGAACCCGGTAGAGGAACAAATTTTAGAGTACTATTTCCTGCCGCAAATATTGATGAGAAAATGATGGAAAAAGAAAGAGTTGAAGGTCAAAGCTGGCATGGTAAAGGAACTATACTTGTAGTAGATGATGAGAAAACTGTCCGTACTGTCGCAAAAGCTATGTTGAACAAACTGGGCTTTACTGTGCTCACTGCAGACGATGGTATATCAGGTATTGAAATATTTAAAAATAATATTGATGATATAGGAGCAGTACTGCTTGATATGACTATGCCTCATATGAACGGAGAAGAAACTTTTGAGGAACTTCGCCGTATCAGACGGGATGTGCAGGTTATTCTATCAAGCGGTTATAATGAACAGGAAGCAATAAGCCGTTTCCCGGGGCAGGGACTGGCAGGTTTTATACAGAAGCCTTACAGAGTTGACGAACTGGTACATGTGCTTCAGAAGGTTTTTAAAGGGTGAAAAGTGAAGGGTGGAAAGGGAAAAGTGAAGAGTGGTGACTTTACATAAAATTATGCAGGAAATAATTATTTTAACAGGTTTTCCGGGGTCGGGAAAAACAACGTACTGTAGAGAAAAATTGCCGGATTATATAAGAATTTCCCTTTATGATCTTATCCGTATGGTAGGAGGGAATAAAAAAGTAGCAAAAAAACTGGAACTGAAGTGTATCGAAAGAACTCTTGATATGGGATTTAATGTGGTTATAGACCGTGCAAATATCACCGGAAGGCGAAGAAAAAAAATTATAGATTTTGCCAGAAAAAAAAATGTTCACGTAAAGGCTGTATGGTTTTCTGTGGAAGAACATATATGGCAGGAAAGAAATAAGAGGAGAAAATCGGCTGAAAAAGAATCTTCTCCCAGAGTATCCGAACAGGAAATAGAAGCGATGAAAAAAGAATTTGAAGAACCTTCTCTGAATGAAGGTTTTGATGAACTGGTGATAGTGAAGGGTGATTAATGTCTTATTCTTTTCACTCTAACAGACATGACCGGAGCCGGTCACAACCAAATATGAAAATGAACAGATAGTGAAGCATAAAACTTCATCATTTTCATATAAAATACACTGAAATGAAATAACCCGGAGATATACCCATGAATGACGATTATTCTTTAGCCATGAACATAAAAGAAGATATTGAAGAGTGTATTACCAGGAGAGATAATTCCTTCCCATGTATTTCTTCATTTCTTCTCAAACCTTCTGTAAGAAAAATAGTGGGCGAACTTTCAGGAGAAATCCGGACAGGGCCGCTAGAACAGGGGCAGAAAGGAAC
>JBEHWP010000869.1:0-2881 GCA_040217665.1 Vulcanimicrobiota bacterium | reverse complement strand
CCTTTATAGAGAAATTTACCTGTATTGGGGAAAATTCTGCAGTGAAAGTGTTCTGTTGTATTGTTTTCTTCCTCCATATGATTTATTATCTTTGGAGACAGGGGATTATTTATAGTGGCGGTTTCCAGAAATTTTCTGAATTTCCAGACAGATGAAGAATCGAATACTTCGTCTCCGTCCATTACCAGAATCCAGTCACCTCTGGCATGGCTCAGGGAAAAATTCCTTGCTTTACCGAAATCATCATGCCATTTATAATGGAATATTCTTGCACCGAATTTTTCTGCAATTTCTACAGTCCTGTCAGTAGAGCCTGTATCTACTATTATCATTTCATCTACAAGGCCTCTGACACTTTCAAGACAGTCAGACAGAGTATCTTCTTCATTTTTTACAATCATGCAGAGAGAGATTTTTACCTTTTTTATATCCAGTGAGAATACACCGAGTTCTTCTTCTGATTTTTTGAATTTTATATCAGTACTTTTTAAATTTTCCTTTGATTTATCTTCTGACATGGTAATATCTCCTGTTTTAAATGAGAAGCGTAACGGGTAACGCGTAATGCGTAACGGGAGAAACGCATTCTCAATATAGCTCCTGTTATGTCTGTTATATTACAGAAAATGTTATAATAGTGAGTCATGAGCAGGGGCGTTTTATTAAATGCCCATCAACCATCACGCATTATGAGTTTATGCAGAGATGGTATTGTTTTTTCATGGCGGCCCATTATTTCCAGAGACATACCACCCATTGATGTAGGTCTTTCCAGAACATTTACCGTAGGCCTGTAATGTTTGAGCATATCCATATTGGCAGCAGTAAATTTTTTTATTTCAAACCCCAGGTTTCTCGCTATTGTGAAAGATTTTAGAAATACCTCAGGCATTATTACGGCAGAACCTATATTTACCACTACTCCTCCTTCGAGTTTACTGATAGAATCCGTAAGAACCATAAAATCATGATAGGAAGTTTTTCCCATAGATCCACCGTCACATGAAGGGTGCTGATATATTATCTCTGCTCCAATAGATGTATGGACTGTTACGGGAACCTTTAATTTCCAGGCATGGTATATAAGGCTTTCTTCCCGGAAAGGCAGATTACTTATCAATCTTCCTATAGACTCTCCGAACCCTCTGTTCTCAAGAGCTCCTTCTTTTATTGCCTCATTCATCATTCTTCCTGTTTCTTCTGCCATGCCAAAAGAGCCGTCTTCTATGTTTACAGCGACATCTTCCGAAGTTTCTCCTATAAGGGCAATTTCAAAATCATGGATGGAAAAACTTCCGTTTACGGCAATATGTGTTATTATGCCTTTTTTTATTAAATCTATAAGTAATGGAGTGCACCCTACCTTTACTATATGACCTCCCATCATAAAGATAACCTGTTTTTTATTTTTCCATGCCTCTATAATTTTACGGGACAGAATCTCTAATTCTTGACTCTCCATAAGAGCAATATTATTGTTAACTCTTATAAAATCTTTAAGAGATGCTTTATTTTTTCTGTTTTTTATACTGTATGTTTTTATTTTGCTAAAATCTATCATATGGACGTGATGAGTTATAATCGTGACGCGTAACGCGTGATGCGTGATGCGTGATGTTTGCATGGTAATAGAACTGCTCACCGGTAACTGGTAACTGCTCACGACTCACTTTTCACGACTCACTTTTCACGATTAATGTTGCTGCCTCGTATAAATCACTTACAATAAAATCCGGTATCACTTCATATTCTCCATCTTTACCGCATTTCCCTGTCTGAACCATTATTGTTTTACAGCCGCCGTCTCTTCCCATTTTTATATCACATGTTTTATCACCAACAAAATAGCTGTCAGAAATATTAATATTCAGTTCTGTTACGGCTTTCTTTAAAAGTTCTGTTTCAGGTTTTCTGCAACTGCAATTATCCGACGGTTTATGGGGGCAGTAATAAATACCGGCAATGTTAATATTTTTTTCTTTCAGTAAAGATATGACATGATTATGGAGTTTTTCCATGTCATACACGGTGTAATAACCTCTGCCTATACCTGACTGATTTGTTATTATTACAAGTTTATAACCTTTTTGAGACAGAATCTGTAATCCTTCAATGGAATTGGGTAAAAATTCCCAGTCTTCTATTTTATGAACATAGTTTTTATCAATATTTATAGTTCCGTCTCTATCAAGAAATATTGCTCCTGTCATATTTTATCTCTCTTTTTATTTCTTCTACTGCAGTTGTGGCAGTTCCTGCTTTACCGACAACAATACCTGCCGCATAATTGGCAATATATGAAGCTTCTCTCATAGTTCCGCCTGAAGCAATTGCTGTAGCAATAGTGGCAATTACCGTATCTCCTGCACCTGTAACATCGTATACTTCTCTTGCTTTTGTAGGAAGTTTAAAAAAGTCACCGTCTTTTTTAAATAAATACATTCCCTGTGCTCCGCAGGTAATCAATATATGAGAATTCATTTCTTCCATTAATGTATGTCCTATTACAGATATTGTATCTTCATTTTCTGCGTAAATGCCTGTCATTTCAACAGCTTCCTTCAGGTTTGGCGTAATCAGATAGGCTCCTTTATAGAATTCTTTATGTTTTGGTTTCGGATCTATTATAACTTTTTTATTTGAATATTTAATTACAAATTCGGCAATTTCTTTTGTGATGGTTCCTTTTGCATAATCAGATAGTACTATCACATCATAATTATGTATTTTTTTCTTTAGCTGTTGGATAATCTTTTCTTCTGTATCTTTTGATATATCTACAGTATTTTCATAATCTATTCTGATTAACTGCTGGCTCTGGCTTACAACTCTTATTTTTTGTATCGTTTTTTTAGCCTTATCGCCGAACACCATATCACCA
>JBEHWP010000868.1:0-2883 GCA_040217665.1 Vulcanimicrobiota bacterium | reverse complement strand
CTATTATCCTGAATGAAGCTAATGACACCGAGAACGGAATTCATATTTGCAATCTCTGTAGCTATATCACATGCTCTGGGACTTTCACTTTTATCATCTCGTAAAACAATACGCATAGAATAGCCGGGTATCTTTTGTTCCGAATTTATGAGTTTTTGAGCCAGAGCTACTCCCTGCAACATGGATGTGCCATAATCAGCGTAAGTACCGCTCAGAGAGCCACTTACTGCTATATCTATAGTCTGATTGTTTTTAATATTTAAATAACTGTTTTCTTTATAAATCATTGCTTCTCCATCATAAGGTTTTGTAGAAAGATATTCTGCAAGATAATTAATGGCAATATCATATTTTCCAGTATTATAATTGTTAATTCCTTCTATTTTTAAATTATATCCATTGTCGTTTTTTTTATTTTTCTTAAAAAAATCTGTAATAAAGGAAACAAAATAAATAGTGAAAAATAAACAAATAATAGCTCCCAGGACTGATATTAATTTACCGTATATACCGGAATTATTTTGATTTTTTATCAATAAAGAAAGAGAAGGAGCACTTTTTGCGTATTCTTCGGCTTCTTTCAGGCACAGGTTTATGGCTTCTTTAAGTTCTGTTACATTTTTATATCTTCCAGAAGGGTTATATTCAGTAGCTTTGGATATAAAAGAAGAAGTTTTAGCTGTAACAGAAGGATTAATTTTCTGTACGGAACTAAATTTAAATGGACTTATTGCCGGGTCTCTACCTGTTAAAAACTGGTGTAATATTACTCCCAGGGAATAAATATCAGAAGACAGAGTTTGTTCTGATATTCCACTGTATTCTTCAGGGGATATATAGCCATTTAAGTCTTTTGTTTTACAATCAAGTAAAATTTTATCAAATCTAAAATTAATAAATCTGGGATTATTGCTTTTATCCAGAATAATATCAGAAGGAGCAATAGAAATCATAATAAAATTCTCTGACTTATGACTGTGAAGATAGGAAATCAATTCAGTTATTTTCTTCCCCATATTCAGAACTTCTATTTCATTTAAAGGCAATTTTTCTTCTTTAACAAAATAGTCCAGTGATACTCCCTGTATATATTCCATCACAATATAATATTTATTATTATCCTGAAAAGCGTCAAGTAACCTGGCTAAAAAAGGATGTTCTATCTGCTTTATTGATATTATATAAGAATTAAACTGGCTGCTTTTTTCTTCATTTTCATATTTATCGGACGATAAATTTACAAATTCTTTAAGAATACATGTATTTCCATTCTTATCTGAGGCAATACAGGTAGTAAATGACGTTTCACTCTTTAAAACCTCTATAATTTTATATGTATCTCTGATTATTATATCCGGTTTTAATTGACCCATTTTTACTCCCAAACGTAACCTAAAAGGTTAATTTACTGACAAGAATAAATTTACCATTTTTAACTGTAATTAAAAATAAATCTCTACATGAATTGCCATGTGAATCAAAAAATGTTTTACCGGTAATTCCTTCAAAGGCTTTCTCTTTATTATTAAGAGAAAGTAAATAATCTCTTATTGATGTAGTATTAGCTCCTGACATATTAATCGCTCTGGTTAAAATCATAAGAGAATCATATGAAAGAGCTGTTCTTGCAGAAGGAGTTACTCTAAATCTGTCAGAAAATTCTTTTGAAAATTTTCTGGTTATATTATTATAATCAGGATGAAAATAATTGGTAAATAAAATCCCTTCAACAGATTTACCTCCTATATCTATAAGTTCCTGAGTATAAAGAGCATCTCCACCTACTAACTGTATATTTGAGCCAAGTTCTCTGAGTGTCAGAGAACATATGGCTCCTTCTTTATGGTAACCGGAAAAAAATAATGCATCAGGATAAGATTTAATTACTTCTGAAACTTCCTTTTTGAAGTCTGTCTTATCTGAACTGAATATTTGTTCCATTGTCACTGTTGCACCGAGTTGAATGGCTTTATCTTTAAATTCTCTGGCAAGACCGGCACTGTAGTCCTGTGTCTCATCATACATAATTGCTATTCTTGAAAAACCTGCCTGTTCAACACAGAATTTTCCGATGGCTCCGGCCTCCAGTTCAGACGTTCCGCTTAATCGAAATATATATGGCCCCAGTTCATTAACACCGGGACAGCTTGCAGTGGGAGCAATACATACTAATTTATGCTCATTAAAAACAGGAGATATTGATTTTACCTGATCACTGTTTAAAGGGCCTATAACAGCGCATATATCATTGCTATCTTTACACACCATAGTTCCTGCCTTAATAGCTCCCGATATGGTAGACATATCATCTTCCACTCTTATCATAATTCCTTTACCGGGAAGTTCTTTCCCTTCATTTATTTTTATCTGCGCAAGAGCTACTCCTCTGAGGAGTTCTTCGCCTTTTTTCTGACTGTATCCCGATAGAGGTGCCATAAGGGCTATAGTACAAAAAGGCTTTCCGTTGATATAAAGATAAGAATTTTGAAGCAATATGGAAACAAAACCGTCTTCAGGGGTTGCAGAGAGTGCTTTTGTAAGATTTTCTATAGCGTCTACATAATTTTTATTATTATAATATTTTATACCTTTTACTTTATAAGAATTTCTCCCATCAGGATTTTGATTACTTTCAGGGACAGATGGAAATAATTTTAAAAACCTTATTGCAAGGAGTCCAGATACGGATAATATAATAATAGCAAGACAAACAAGAATGAATATAGTTATTCTGGAGAAATCTATAGAACGTATTTTTTCAATTACAGATATTTTATTGTTCTTTTCCCTTACTATGGTCTTCATTTGCGATTTGACTTTATCAATATTTTTAGAAATACTCCCACTATCTTCGTATAAATCATCTTTAAAAAAATTATCTTT
>JBEHWP010000867.1:0-2895 GCA_040217665.1 Vulcanimicrobiota bacterium | reverse complement strand
TACTGAGGTAAGCATAAATAATATACTCTAGTGATGTGTGACGGGAGAAAAACGTTTATTAAATGATTATGTCAGTAACTACGTAACATTCGAAATTTATTAAAGAAAGGCAGAGTAAACATGGAAAATCTCGGTTTGTATGTAGCAGAATTTATTGGTACTTTAATACTGATCTTACTTGGTGACGGTGTTGTAGCAAATGTATTACTTAAGAAAAGTAAAGGTGAAGGAGGAGGGTGGATTGTCATTACTGCCGGATGGGCCTTCGGTGTTTCTGTAGCAGTTTATGTAACAGGATGGATAAGCGGTGCCCATATTAATCCGGCAGTTACAATAGCTATGGCTGTTCTTGGAAAATTATCATGGTCTCTTGTGCCGGGATATATTATTTCTCAGATGGTCGGTGCTTTCTGTGGCGCAGTTCTTGTTTATCTATCTTATAAAGATCATTTTAAAGAAACAGATAATCCCGATGCAAAACTCGGTATATTCTGTACCATGCCTGCCATAAGGAATAATATTTCTAATATTATCACTGAAATCATAGGTACTGCCATATTATTAATAGGAGTCATAGGCATTACAGATGAACATAATAAAATCGGCTCTCTCGGAGCCTATCTTGTAGGTATTCTGGTTTTTTCCATAGGATTGAGTCTGGGAGGTCCTACAGGTTATGCCATAAATCCTGCAAGGGATTTAGGTCCGAGAATCGCCCACTTTCTTCTTCCCATACCGGGGAAAAGGGATTCTGGCTGGTCTTATGCTCCCATACCGGTATTTGCTCCTCTTATAGGAGGAATTATAGGTGCTGTTATTTATACTATGTGTTTGAAATTATGGGTACCGTAGGGAGGATGTTTTTTCCAAATCTTATTGACTGAAATTACAGTTTCCGATATTATAAAATTAAGAAAATAAATAAAAGGAGCTAATTTATGAAAGCCTATGAGTTACCTGCACAAATAACATCTGATGGTAAAATAGACATTCCTGATAGATTATTAACTTTATTGCCAAAAAAAGATATGATTCGAGTCATTATTCTGGTAGAGGAACCATCAGACATAGAAGAAAATTCTCTCTGGCCCCGTTTTACATCAGAACAATTTTTTTCCGGTTATAGTGATAGTGACTCCATATATGACAGAGGATAAATGATGGAAACTTATACACCCGGCGAGATTGTGTTATTACTATTTCCATTTGTTAATACTATAAGTGTAAAACGTCGTCCTGCTATTATACTTGTAGATACAGGGGATGAAGATATAATTGTAGCCCGTATAACCACACAAAATAACCAGACAAAATTCGATGTTCCAATTAAAGATTGGAATATGATAGGTTTACTTCTTCCTTCATATGTCAGGATTCATAAAATAGCAACTATAGAAAAAAATTTAGTTGAAAAAAGATTGGGTAAAACGACTGATGATGATTGGAAACAAATAAAAGATATTATCCATTTTCTATGGAAATAAGTTTTATTAATAGGAGTTATAAAAAATGAAAAAATATATTTTATCACTTGATGCCGGAACTACCAGTTCAAGAGCTATATTATTCAATCATGACGGGCAGATAGTCTCTGTAGCTCAGAAAGAATTTCCCCAGATCTATCCGAAACCGGGCTGGGTTGAACATGACCCTATGGGAATATGGTCCACACAGATTTCCGTCGCAATAGAAGTAATGGAACTTGCAGGCATAAAGGCAGAAGACATTGCAGGCATAGGCATTACAAATCAGAGAGAAACAGTAATATTATGGGATAAAAACACCGGGAAACCTGTATATAATGCCATTGTCTGGCAGTGCAGACGTACTGCCCCTATCTGTGATGAGTTAAAAGCAAACGGTATGGAACAATATATAAGGGAAAACACAGGCCTTGTATGTGATGCCTATTTTTCAGGGACAAAGGTAAAATGGATTCTGGACAATGTGCCGGGAGTAAGAGAAAGAGCGGAAAAGGGAGATATTTTGCTCGGCACTGTAGACACATGGCTTATATGGAATCTTACAGGAGGTGCGGCTCATGTAACAGATTATTCCAATGCTTCCAGAACCATGTTATTTAATATAAAAGATCTCACATGGGATGAAAAAATCTTAAAATATTTTGCCATTCCTCATTCCATGCTTCCTTCCGTAAAACCTTCCAGTGAGGTTTACTGCCTGAGTGACAGAAAATTTTTCGGAGGAGTTCAGATACCTGTGTCAGGCATAGCAGGTGATCAGCAGGCAGCACTCTTCGGGCAGGCATGTTATGAGCCGGGTATGGCTAAAAACACCTATGGCACAGGGTGTTTTCTCCTTATGAATACAGGAGAACAGATAAAAACTTCAAAACACGGGTTACTTACCACAATTGCATGGGGTCTTGACGGGAAAGTCCATTATGCACTGGAAGGAAGTATTTTCATAGGAGGTGCTGCCATACAGTGGCTCAGAGATGAAATGAAACTGATAGACAGTGCTTCAGACAGTGAATATTTTGCTGCAAAGGTTCAGGATTCAAACGGCGTTTATGTTGTCCCTGCTTTTGTAGGACTCGGTGCCCCTTACTGGGATATGTATGCAAGAGGAACAATCACGGGGCTTACCAGAGGAGCAAATAAAAATCACATAATAAGAGCCACACTGGAATCCATAGCTTATCAGACAGAAGATGTTTTAAAAATAATGGAAGAAGATTCTGCTATTAAATTATCATCCCTGAAGGTTGACGGAGGAGCAAGTGCCAATAATTTCCTCATGCAGTTCCAGGCAGACATACTGGGAGTAACTGTAGACAGGCCTACTGTAAGGGAAACAACTGCTCTGGGGGCAGCTTACCTGGCAGGACTCGCCACAGGTTTCTGGGAAAATAAAGAAGAAATAGGACGCAAG